>JAKOGY010000165.1 GCA_028658405.1 Dolichospermum sp. ST_sed8
TGGACAACCCGTTCTGAGTATTCTGGAGCGATCGCTTGTCGGATTGATGCCCAAGTGAGAATAATTGTGGAAGAATGCTATACCCATAGCGCGAAAGCGTTTATTTGAGGAAAACCCAGAAGCACACACTTACTACGAGGAGGAAGACGATGGCCAAGACTAAGGATGCGATTAAAATTATTGACAAGATGACTCGTACTGATCCTCAACTTGAGGCAATGATAGCGGTATCTGCTATTAATGCAGAAGTGGCACAATTAATATATGAAGCCAGAACCAAAGCTGGGTTAACGCAGAAACAGTTGGCTGAACTGATTGGCACAAAACAACCAGTAATTGCACGGCTAGAAGATGCTGACTATGAAGGACATTCTCTTTCCATGCTGCAAAAAATCGCTCATGCTCTTAATCAGCGGGTAGTAATTCATCTGACCCCAATGGATGAACAGCAAATTGCATAGTACCTGATAAATCTCAGTTTGTAGCAATTATGTAGAGAACAAGATCCCCGACTTCTTGAAGAAGTCGGGGATCTAATTGTATTTAACCGAGAGAAACAGTTAAACTTCCTGGTTTAGCGAAATCACCAGTTAACACCACACCCCGATTATTACTATGTAAATGACGGAGAATTTTGTAAATTGCTTCAACCTCTTCAGCAACGCCGGCAATATCTGCAAGTTCAGTTATAGAAAGTGGTTTTTTCTGAGTTTGTAACACTTCTAAAACTCGTTTTTGTAAATCCAGAATCACAGCAGCGGCTTTTTTACCAGCTTCTACGCCAGGTTGATGATAAGCATTGACATTTACCAAACTGGCATATAAACCTACAGCCCGTTCATACAATGCAATTAACGCGCCCACTGTGCGAGCATTAACTTGAGGAATGCTAACTGTAATGGAATCGCGGTTATTCTCATACAATGCTTGACGAGTTCCTAACAAGAAACCAGAGAGATAATCACCAGCAGTCACTCCAGGATCAACTTCTGTAGATTTTCCTTGACGATCTTCTAAAACTTCAATCAAGGTTGCAAAGAAATTGGGAACACCTTCCCGCAACTGTTGTACATAGGCGTGTTGGTCGGTTGAACCTTTGTTACCATAGACTGCAATCCCTTGATATACAGTTTTCCCGTCTAAATCCTGTTCTTTACCCAAGGATTCCATGACCAGTTGTTGTAAATAACGGCTAAATAACAACAAACTATCTTTATAAGGTAAGACAACCATATCTTTCTCACCTTTGCCATTGCCAGAGAAATACCAAGCAAGGGCTAATAAAGCGGCTGGGTTATGTTTGAGATTAGGAACGCGGGTGGCATCATCCATTTCTTTTGCACCATCCAGCATGGCACGGATATCAATGCCTTGTAAAGCCGCAGGAACTAGCCCTACAGCGGACATTTCTGAAGTCCGTCCACCTACCCAGTCATACATGAAAAACCGGGCTAACCAATTTTCAGATTTTGCGACTTTATCCAAGTTGCTATCTTGTCCAGTAATGGCAACAGCGTATTTAGAAAAGTCTAAATTTTGGGCTGCATAAGCCTGTTTGACCTCAATCATGCCGTTGCGAGGTTCGGGAGTGCCTCCAGATTTGGAAATCACTAATACCAAAGTAGTAGCTAGTTTATTGCCAATTTGGGAGAGAACTCGATCAATTCCTGTGGGATCGGAATTGTCAATAAAGTGAATATTTAGGGGTGGTAAATCGGGGGAAAGGGCTTCAGCCACGAATTGGGGACCTAGGGCTGAACCACCAATACCGATAGAGATGATATCTGTGAAGCTGCGCTCTTTGGGGGGATGCACTGCACCAGTGTGGATCTGGTCAGCAAAAGCTTCGATTTGTTCTAAAGTTTGAACTATTTCTTGGGTTAGTTCGGGAGTGGGTGCCAAATCTGGATTTCGTAACCAGTAATGACCTACCATGCGGTTTTCGTCGGGATTGGCGATCGCACCCTTTTCTAATTTTGCCATATCCGCAAACGCTTTGTCAAACTTCGGTTGCAGCGATGCCACAAAAGCATCATCAAACCGCATTCGACTGATATCTAAATACAGTCCTAATCCCTCGTGTAAATATAACCAATCTTGGTATCGTTGCCAAAGTGCCTGAGCATCCATAAGAGGGAAATCTCAAATATATTCAAACTCCAGTTTAATGTATGGTTTTGGCGATCCCTGCTTTGTCTTATACAGTTTTTAATCATCTGACAGGAAACCGCTTGATAAAAATTTACAAAAGAAGGGAACAGGGAACAGGTAAGAAACACTCATTTGCACCAGTTTAAAGCTCAGTTAAAAAAAAGATGTTTTTTAAGATGCGTAGCCCGAAAAAAAACAGTGTCATTATTTCAATCTCATGTTTTTAAACATGAGTTTTTCCTGTTAGAAAGTTGCCCGTTCCCTGTTCCCTCTGAATTAATCTTTGAATTAAACATCGGGCATCGGTACAACACGCAGGAATTTGACTACCCGCTCATAAGCAGCAGGTTCTAAACTTTTAGTGAATTATCCTCAAGGTAGACTACAATTTATTATTTCACCAAGAGCCAGCAAAGCAAATTAAAGAAATAATTACCACTAACAACTGACCACTGACCACTGACCACTGACAAACTTATGATTGAATATCTGATTTTTCTGGCTATTTCTACCGCAACATTTGCCCTGTTTGGGTTAGGACTTAATTTACAATGGGGTTTTACAGGTTTAATTAACTTTGGTCATATTGCTTTTATGACCTTGGGTGCGTATACAACGGTTTTGTTAAGTTTAAAGGGCGTACCCTTGCTGCTATCGGCCGGAATTGGGGCAATTGTTGCCGCTTTGCTGGGTTTAGTCATTGGTTTTGCCACTCTGCGTTTACGCGAAGATTATCTTTCAATTGTCACTATTGGCACTGGTGAATTGATTCGATTGATAGTGAATAACCAAGATTTACCTGTGGGTAATGCTTGGATATCTGGCTCTTTCGGTGTGCAAAGTTATGTTGTCCCTTTATCAACAACCCCGAATTTATTCTTGCGGATAGTAATGATTGCTGTCCTAACTCTATTAACAGGAATAACATTATTTTCTCTTTGGCGTTGGGTGCGGACTGCTCAAATTTCTGCAAGTAATAATATAGTGAGAAATAATAGTATTCAACAAGAATTTATTTCTCGGTTGATAGTAGGATTTTGTTTAGGATTATTGACGGTGGCAATTTATGTTTCCGGTGTGATTGGACTATATAATTATAATCCCAAAGCGGGTTTAATGTTATTAGTTTTGTTAATTCTAGCTTTTGTTTTTTGGCGGTTAGAAATTTTAGTGCGATCGCCTTGGGGAAGAGTGCTAAAATCTATCCGGGAAGATGAAGAAGTTCCCAAAGCATTAGGCAAAAACGTATTTTCTTATAAACTACAATCATTAATGTTAGGTGGTGCAATTGCTGGAATTGCTGGGGCGTTTTTTGCTTGGCAACTAGGAGCAATTTACCCTGATAATTTCCAACCCCAACTCACATTTGATGCTTGGATTATGGTGATTTTAGGTGGTTCTGGCAATAATCTAGGAACTATTTTAGGTGCAGTCATTTTCTTTACTTATGATGCCCTAACTAGAGAATTTTTACCCAAAATTGTTCCCCTAGATGTAGAACGGATTGGTGCTTTTAGGATCATGTTTATTGGTTTACTGTTAATGGTATTGATGATTTGGCGGCCTCAAGGTATTTTAGGCAAGAAGGAGGAACTGACTCTTGGTAAATAGTTGGTAATTGGGAGGAATAGCAATTTTCAAGAGGTAAATTTAATGGCTTATAGTGATTTTAAATTACAGGAAGTAGTTAAGAAATTTAACTTAACTATTAATGAAAAAGTAGATTTATTTGCTGATACACCTGAAAGAGAATCAAGTACAATTTTAGATGCTGTGCTGAAAACTAATGTAGCTTTAGCATTAGCAATTAACACTGAAAAAGCTCGTTCAGAAATGATAATTGCCCCAGTTCTAATTGAAATCAAGAATCTTTTTAGTGAGGAAATTAGTTTATTTTCCGGTGTAGATTTTAATGTTGAACCAGAAAAAGGTTTAAATGGAGTTTGCGACTTTATCATTAGTAAATCACCAGAACAACTATTTATTACTTCTCCTATTATCACCATCGTTGAAGCCAAGAATGAAAATATTAAAGTTGGATTAGGTCAATGTGTAGCAGAAATGATAGCTGCCCAATTATTTAATCAAAAGGAAGATAATTATATAGATACAATTTATGGTATTGTGACTACAGGCAATATGTGGAAATTTTTAAAACTCCAAAATCAAGTAGTTTACATAGATTTCAGTGAATATTATATTAAAGATATCAAAAAAATATTGGGTATCTTGTCTAAATCAATTCATTAACAATAAGTTGAAAATAAAATCATTATGGTAAATAATATTGAATCACCCCAACTTTCACTTTTAGCGGCTACTGGACTTTGTAAAAGTTTTGGTGGGATTAAAGCAGTTCAAGAAGCTAATATTGAAGTTGTCAAAGGGAGTATTACTGGCTTGATTGGTCCCAATGGTGCTGGTAAAACCACTTTATTTAATTTACTCTCCAATTTTATCCATCCAGATAAGGGTAGAGTCATTTTTGATGGTGAACCTATTCATCAGTTACAACCATACCAGATTGCCCAACAAGGATTAGTGAGAACTTTTCAAGTAGCCCGGGCTTTATCGAAGTTATCAGTATTAGAAAATATGCTGCTGGGGGCGCAAAAACAAACCGGTGAGAATTTTTGGCAAGTGCAATTTCAACCCCATATTGTAGCTAAGGAAGAAAAGCAATTAAAAGAACGGGCAATGTTTTTATTAGAGTCTGTAGGCTTAGAAAAAAAAGCTGCTGATTATGCAGGAGGTTTATCTGGGGGACAGCGGAAACTTTTAGAAATTGGTCGAGCATTAATGACCAATCCTAAGTTAATATTACTAGATGAACCTGCCGCTGGGGTAAATCCTAGGTTAATTGATGAGATTAGCGATCGCATTCTAGCTTGGAATCGTCACGACGGCATGACATTTTTGATTATTGAACATAACATGGACGTAATTATGTCCTTATGTGATCGAGTTTGGGTATTAGCTGAAGGACAAAATCTAGCTGTTGGTAGTCCCACAGAAATCCAAAATAATACCAAAGTTTTAGAAGCATATTTAGGACAATGATATTATATTAGATATGCCCAAGAAAATTAGACAACTGAAAAATTTATTACTGCAATCAGGTTTTATTTACACAATAATTATTCAATGGTCAGAAGAAGATAAATGCTTTGTGGTAAGTCTTCCTGAATGGTGAGAGTTTGGTCATACTCATGGAAACACTTATGAAGAGGCTTTAAAAAATGCCCAAGAAGTCTTAGAAATGCTGATTTCATCTTATTTAGAAGATGGACAACTAATACCAGAACCGCAAATTGTCGGCATTAATTAGATCCCCGACTTCTTAAAGAAGTCGGGGATCTGGAAATCCAAAATCCATAATCCTATGAATCGTAACCTACAAGAAACTCATTTAAACCGCGCCCGTGCTAGTCTTAGACAAGCATTATCTTGGTATGGATATCTCCGTAAATCGGGACAAATGGCAGCAAATCCAGAATTGGCAAGTTTGCTAAAACCGGAAATAGAAGCCATAAACGCCACACTCAATAAATTAGATGCGAATGTTATTAGAATTGCAGCTTTTGGTTTAGTCAGTCGGGGAAAATCAGCAGTCTTAAATTCTTTATTAGGAGAAAAAATTCTGCAAACCGGACCCCTAAATGGTGTCACTCAATGGCCACGTTCTGTACCTTGGAAACCAGGAGATAAAGTATTAGTTGAATTAATTGATACTCCCGGTTTAGATGAAATTGCCGGAGATTCACGGGCGCAAATGGCGCGAGACGTGGCACGTCAAGCTGATTTAATCTTGTTTGTGGTTTCTGGGGATATTACGAGAACTGAATATCAGGGATTATTAGAATTACGTCAGGCACAAAAACCGTTAATTCTAGTATTTAATAAAATTGATTTATATCCAGAAACAGATAAAAATGCAATTTATAAAAATCTCCAACAATTAGGGGCAGGAAATATCCAAAATCAGCCATTATTACCTGATGAAATTGTCATGATAGCGGCTGAACCTGCACCAATGGAAGTTAGGGTGGAATATCCAGACGGAAGCATTACTTCTGAATGGGAAACACCACCACCGCAAGTAGAAGAATTAAAACAAACAATCTTAAATATATTAAATCGAGAAGGACGATCTCTTTTAGCTTTAAATGCACTAATTCAAGCCAGAGAATCTGAAGAAAATATCGCCCAAAAAACCGTTCATATCCGCGAAAAAGAAGCAGAAGATATTATTTGGAGGTTTAGCCAATATAAAGCCCTAGCCATTGGTTTAAATCCTATTGCTTTCTTAGATATAATAGGTGGTTTAATTACCGATTTAGCTTTAATTCGGGCATTAGCTAAATTGTATGGTTTACCCATGACTAGCTATGAAGCCAGTGAATTATTAAAAACAATTTTATTTAGTTCTGGTGGTTTATTATTAAGTGAAATTGGCAGTAGTTTTATATTAGGTTTAGGTAAAAGTGCCGCAGCCATAGCTAGTGGTGATAATCCCTTTAATATTACTACTTTTTTCGGGAGTGCGATAGCGCAAGCGCTGACTTGTCAGTTCGCTCAAGGTGGAATTGCCGGTTATGGTGCTTATACAGTCGGTAAAGCCGCCCAGTTATATCTAGAAAAAGGCTGTACTTGGGGACAATTGGGCGCTAATACTGTCATTCAGGAAATTTTGTCACAAGTTGATAAAAATACTATTTTGTATCGCTTACAGCAAGAATTAGGCGGTAATTTTGGCGAATTTTGAACTTACACAAGATTGTAGGTAAGTGAAGTACAAAATTTTCATAAAAAATCACGAAAAACCTAGATTTGTAGGGGTTTAGCAGTACTGATATGTGTCAAATTCACGTAAAATCATGGACCCCCTGGGAATGAATTCCCAGTGTCAACTTCGCGTAAAATCATGGACCCCCTGGGAATGAATTCCCAGTCTAATAGCCAAAGTTATCTAAAGATAACTAAATATAAAAAAAATCTTTAGTCTAGTTCAGTAGACTTTGGTTATTAGCCCTGAAACATGGCTGACGCTAAGGAATATGAATTAAATAAAGTGCAAAAGTAGGGTGTGTTAGCGACAGCGTAACGCACCATTTCAGGTTAAGTCAGAATTGCAGGTTATTAAATTTGCGTTCCTTAGTCATCTTTAGATGACTTTGGCTATTAGACTGGGAATTCATTCCCAGGCGGGATGCAGGTATTGCCCAAGGTAGAATTGCATTTTCGGGATATTTAGTCATCTTTAGATGACTTTAGCTATTAGACTGGGAATTCATTCCCAGGCGGGATATCGGTTTTACGTTAAGTTGACACCAATGAAGCTCTTGCTGTATCACGTCATGGTTATCTCATCATAGAATCAAAAAGTATATAAATGAACTAAAAATAATTATTTGAATTGTTACTCTGAAAAAGAGTTTACCAACTATGAGTAATTCTCTTCATTAGCAATCCTTAAAATTCCTCATTAACCTTTATTCTCCACTAACAAAGGTAACATTATCATGACATCCCTAAACGAAGTTATCAATGGTAAAAAACCCATTGAAGAAGCAATTCTTGAAGCCATTACAGAAGCGCGGACAACCTGTACAGAAAATGGCAATAATTCCGCTAATTGTGCCGTAGCTTGGGATATTGTCGAAGAATTACAAGCAGAAAAAGCCCATCAAAAACAAGCAAAACACCGGAAAACAGCCTTAGAAGACTACTGTGAAATGTATCCAGACGCTTTGGAGTGTTTGATTTACGATCTTTAATATAGATCGGCAGCAATTCTCATTTTAAAGAAATAAGATAAACTTCTCTTATTTAAATATAGGACTCCTATTTGATTTTTGATAGCTTGCGTGGCGTAGCCATACAAAACTCGGTACACCTTCATATTCTCAAATCCTCTTGCCTTCCTACGCAGGAAAATATGGCTAACGCCACGCTATGCCTTCGGCACACTACGTGAACGCTATCAGGAATCAAACCGGAGTCCTATATTAATGATACTATTTTAGTTTGTTACCACAGTCATTTTCACCAACAAGGAGTAACGAGTGCAACTGCAAGTTCAGCTAATTCGTGGTGACGATAGCACTTTTGTAAATAATTATGAATCAGGTTTTGGTTGAGAGAAGGCAACAACAATTCCAGTATCAATTAAAATAAGGAAATAATTATTCATGAGTCCTTGTTTGATGTCTTGCTTGAATTCTGTCAGCGATTGCTTTTTTGCGTACATCTCTATCTGACAAATCTCCTGATCCTTCTAGTAAAAATTTGGGATAACCACCCATTCGTTCTAAAACTGTTTTAGCTGAAGTTGGATAATTGTTAATAGGTGTTTCTAGGGATGAGATAAATTGCAAAACAAGTGGGATTTGTTGATTCCTACGGAGCGCTTCGCTATCACTAAGGTTAGAGATCGCTTGTAAGAGTTCTTGGTGTGGATTGGTGGAGTACATAGTGATTAATTGGTGTTGTGATGATTGTAATTTTAGCAAATAGGAATGGAAAGCGGCTAATAGCAACTTGTGCCATTTCTGCTAAATCCATAGCTTGTTGATGTAACTCTTGAATCTGACTCATTTTTTTAGTATGAACGCTAAAGTGTTACTAAATTCAACAACCAAGATGTAAGCTCGGTAAACCTTACTTTTTTAACAGAAAAAGACTCAATTGAGGTTGTGTCTAAGTTTCTTTCCTATAGACAAGAATCAGAAATAAAATTTTCCATCTTATCTTTTAAGATTCTTTTAGTTTCTTGTGTTAAAAAATTCATAATATCATCATAATTTTTTTCTTCTGAGGTAATTTCCTTTTTATTTTGAGGTTTTGGTGTTGAAGTCGAAAACGGCATTTCTTGGTTTTGGATTGGAACACACACAGAGTATGACAAACTGATCGGTAAGCTGTGATTTATTCACTTAAATACTCCTGTCTCCGTTCCTGGATAAGTTCATCTACCAAGTTTCTATCAGGTGATTTATCTTTTAATAAACCTCTTAATTTTTTAACTTGTTGTTTGAGGCTTACTAATTGGAGTTTTCCATTATCTTCCAGAGTTAAAATTAATCTATCTCCTGATTCTAAATGAAGTATTTCTTGGATTTCTTGGGGTAAAGTTAAACGTCCTTCCAGTTTAGCTGTTTGAGTAGCAATTTTGGCTTTTCTTTCTGCCGAGAAATCTTTAGTAAGATTGCTAAACTTTTTATGTCCTGTCATATTAAACCCTCCCGACTAATTTCTTGGAGATATTCTTCATAAAGACGATCTGCTATGGGAACATACTGATACTGAGCGATTCTTTTAATAAGCCTAACGATACCATTCCCCAAGAGCTACAACTACGCATTTACTCTGTGTAATGGTAGCGATTTCACCTGTCGCCTGACTAGCAACAGATAAATAGCCATTAGGTCTATGCCATTGGTGTCAACTTAGGCTAAAAATGCCTGATCTGTTAGCTTCCACACCCGCCCAGAACTGAAGTTCAGGGCTAATAACCAAAGTCTACTAAAGTAGACTAAAGATTTTCAGGATATTCAGTCATCTTCAGATGACTTTTGCTATTAGACTGGGAATTCATTCCCAGGCGGGCTATGGGTTTTACGTTAAGTTGACACCAATGGGTCTATGCCAACTCATACAAAGCCTTGTTAGCTCTAGAACTTTGCGTAGGAGGTGACGATGATGACAAGATTAGAGACGAAGTAAGTGCCAACCCAAAACACCAACTAAAACCTTGATTACTCATCATTTTTTCCCAAACTCCTGAATTACTTGTTTAGTAATTTCTTGAATTGCTGCTAAAGTAGGTGGTATGATTTCGCTGTCCATTCCCAACCATAAAAGATATTCAATATTTCCCGCAGGGCCTGTTATGGGCGACCAAGTTAAACCCTGATATTTCCATCCTAACTCTAACGCCCCTTGCATAACATTAAAAATTGCATCAGCTTGGTCATGAGGATCACGAACAACGCCTTTTTTACCTATGCGAGACCTGCCAACCTCAAATTGTGGTTTTACCAGCAATACAGCCTCTCTAGGAGCTTGTGTTAATTGCCATACTGCGGGCAAAATTTTAGTTAAGGAAATAAAGGAAACATCCACAACTATCAAATCAGGAAGTATAGCATTTTCAGCATATAATTCTTCTGGTTGTAATTGACGTAAATTCGTGCGTTCTTTTAAAATTACCCGTTCATCATTTCTGATTTTCCAGTCAACTTGTCCATAGCCAACATCTACACCATAAACTTGTTTTGCGCCAGCTTGTAATAAACAATCAGTAAAGCCACCTGTGGAAATTCCCCCGTCCAAACAAATCCTGTCAGTTACAGAAATCGCAAAAAATTCTAAAGCCTTGGCCAGTTTTTCACCACCACGAGAAACAAAAGGAGGACGTTCTTTAACTTGAATTTCTGCGGTAATATCCACTTCAGTTCCGACTTTATCAACCTTATGTTGATTTACAGTTACTTCTCCAGCTTGAATTAGTCGTTGTGCTTGCTGACGGGAGGGAGATAAACCTAAATCTACTAATAATGTATCTAATCGCTGTTTAACTAATTTCACTTTTTATATTTGTTTATCTGTACTTTCCTATTCTAAATCCTGAATAGGCAATTTTTTGTTGATATCCCCGACTTCTTGAAGAAGTGAGGGATATTAATTTTATTATGCCATTAGCTAATATTGTGAATATGGTGATCATGTTGTGAAGTAACACCCTTATTAACAAAAGCCAAAGTAATTCGTTTCATAAACCAATATAAGCCCCAAAGAATTACAAAAGTAATAGCAATAATTACCAACGGCTGTTTACCAAGTATTTCCTCTATACCTTTAGTGATTACGGCATCTGGTTGAGTAATAAAATCCCAACTATTAAACCGCAAAAATCTGCCCCAATAAATACCAACAGCAGAAAGAGCATGAGTTATCAACTCAACAGGAAAAATCCATTTACTTTTACCATTTCGATGTAAATAGTAACCCAAATTTATTAAAGATATGACATAAGCTTCAAATCCGCCAAAAATGACTACAATATAAACAGGAATTAAGACTAATGTAATCATCCATACTGACTGAACTCGGCGAATATCATCTATCAAATGAATAACATCAGTTAATAAATAAGGTGCATTTGGTAAAAAAGCATAGAAACTCAGAAATCCTAGCCACCAAACCCATGAACCTCCGCGTTTATTGCGAAACAGCCAAACACTCAAAGCTACGGGTATAAAAGCCAGAAATAAATTCCAAGTCATCCACCGCATATTAACTTGTAAAACTTGTAAAACCGTTGTTATTAATTCAATTACTTCTGCTTTCATGGAATTGAGATGTATAGAATAAATTAAGTTTTTGTTTACACAGTGTTTGCAGTTGTGGACTTTTGACAACGCTAAAAAAATTCTGTGTAAAACTCCATCTTAGATCACTGTTGCATGAAATGATTGTCTTTGATATTTTTTGTCATACAGCAACTAACACGCAGATATTAAAAAACTTGGGAACATCTTTATCTGTGTTCTATTATTCTAGATATTTTATTTTACCTAGGGTTATATTTATTAAATAGATATGAATGCTTTTGGAAAACCTCAGTCCCTATATATATGGGCGCACAGATTTTCACTATACTGTTATAATAGTAAAAAGTTTGGGATTTGTCAACTACCTCATCCATAATTTCCTGATAGAGTGGTGGGGCGTAAGCCATATTAAGATTAAATCCCACATTCCGCACCCTGGGGTGTCACATAGTATTATCACTTGATTTTCTCTTGATTTTTGGATACAAATT
>JAKOGY010000166.1 GCA_028658405.1 Dolichospermum sp. ST_sed8
CAGAGAAAACTCTAGTGAATCTTGGAAGACGTTGCCCTGGAAGAAATTCCGCCGTGATTTATTCCGCCTACAAAAACGAGTGTACAAAGCGGTTCAAGTTGGAGACAAGCGCAAAGCAAAGTCCCTACAAAAGCTGATTCTGAAATCAACCGCAGCGAGATTACTGGCTATTCGTCAAGTAACACAGCTAAATGCTGGGAAAAAGACCGCAGGAATTGATGGCAAAAAGTCCCTGAGTTTTCAGGAACGCTTCGAGCTTAATGAACTGCTAAAAGCATCCGTTAGCAACTGGAAACACCAGGAACTAAGAGAAATACCCATCCCTAAAAAGGACGGTACCATGAGGATGCTGAAAATCCCCACTATTGCAGATAGAGCATATCAATGCCTTATCAAATACGCATTAGAACCAGCACACGAGGCAACCTTCCACGCTAGGAGCTACGGGTTTAGGACGGGACGCTCGGCGCATGACGCGCAAAGACACCTATACAACAACTTAAGCTCCCAAGCCAACGGAATAGATAAACGAGTTATAGAACTCGATATCGAAAAATGTTTCGACAGGATAAACCACACCGCCATCATGGATAGACTCATCGCTCCTTATAGCATAAGACAGGGAATATTCCGATGTCTCAAAGCCGGAGTCAATCCAGAATTTCCCGAACAGGGAACACCTCAAGGGGGCGTGGTAAGTCCACTTCTAGCGAACATCGCCCTAAATGGTATCGAAAGCATTTATAAAAGCAAAGATACTCAGGGAAGAATAACAGAACCATCAATCCGTTACGCGGATGATATGGTAATAATACTCAGACCACAAGACGATGCGATAGAAATACTTGACAAAATCAGTCAGTTCTTAGCAGAGCGGGGAATGAAAGTCAGTGAGAAAAAGACAAAGCTAACCGCCACGACAGATGGATTTGATTTCCTCGGCTGGCACTTCAAAGTCCAGAAAAACGGAAAGTTCCGATGCGTCCCTTCAGTGGATAACTTCAAAGCTTTTCGCAAGAAAGTAAAACACATCGTCAACAACTCGAATTATGGTGCTACCACAAAGGCTGAAAAATTAGCCCCCGTAGTTAGAGGTTGGAGGAATTACCACCGCTTCTGCAAGATGGACGGGACTAGAAACTCACTATTCCACATCCAAAACAGAGCATTTAGGGTATTCAACAAGGAAACTAAACAGCATCGCTATTCCAGTAAGCAATTACTAGATAAGGCGTTCCCAGCAGTTCCTTACTCCGAAAACAAACACATCATGGTCAAAGGTGAGAAATCACCATACGACGGAGATTTAAGTTATTGGAGCGAACGTAATAGCAAGCTCTATAACAACAATACCTCTAAAGCCCTCAAACGGCAAAGCCATAAATGCGGTCATTGTGGTCTGAAATTGCTCAGTGATGAGAAGGTACATTTACATCATATAGATGGAAACCACCAAAACTGGAAACCTAAAAACCTTCTAGCCATTCACGAAAGCTGCCACGATTATAACCACATGAGCAAAAGCGAAAGCTAAGAACATCGGGAGCCGTGTACACGGAAACGGGTACGCACGGATCTAACTGAGAGGGGCGGGAAATAATATTCCCCCTCGACTCAACCAGTTTATGAACTTCAGTTTGGGCGCTTTTTTGGTAAGGGCAAAGTTAAAGCGGGTTTACCTTTAGATGAGGACTAAGATTTTTTTTGTGTTCAGGTGCATGACTTTAACAGCGAGGATGGCTGCCGTGGTAGTTCATCTTCGCATTTTTGTGCCAAAAATAATTATCTTAGGCAGTTTATTATTGTTGGTGAGTTGTCAAAGCCAAAACAATTCTGCTATTGTTCCCGCTAGTGTCAAGGTAGCACGGGTTGTGAGTGGACAAAGTTTGGAAGTATTGGGAATGGAAGCACAAGCAAATTTAATTTCCCAAGTGCGGTTAATTGGTTTAGATGCACCAGATATCCGTCAACTTCCTTGGGGTGAGGATGCTAAACAATTAGTAGAAACTTTAATTGGTGGTGCAAATCAAGCTGTAAATCTGGAATTTGACTTAGAAGCTAAGGATAAATTTAACCGAACCTTGGCTTATGTATGGAAAGATAAACTGTTGTTAAATGAAGAAATAGTCAAACAAGGATATGCTTTATTTGTAGCGCGATCGCCTAATCATAAATACAACCAACGTTTAGAACGCGCCCAACAATGGGCAAGAATTATGGGAAAAGGCATCTGGAACGCTGATAAACCTATGCGGGTGACTCCTGGAGAATTTCGCCGACTCTCTCGTTAAATGTACATAATATATCATCTGTTGAAGAACAACAACTAACAACTAACCACTGACAACTGACCACTGACAACTAACAAATATGCAAATTTTTCTAGATATTGCTACAGAAGCCGCTTTAGCCGCAGGTGTAGTTTTACAAGATTATTTAGGTAAATTAGAAGATGCAATCACCGAAAAAGGCCGTCCTGGTGATTTAGTTACCATTGCTGATAAAGCTTCTGAACAGGTAATTTTAGAAGTATTGGGTCGCCATTTTCCCCAACATTCTATCCTCGCTGAAGAGTCGGGAAAACTGGGAAATCAAGATAATGAATTTCTCTGGGCTATTGACCCTCTCGATGGGACAACTAATTACGCCCATCAATATCCCTGTTTTGCCGTTTCCATTGGGTTGCTGATTAATGGTGTACCCAAGGTGGGGGTAATTTATGATCCTTTCCGTGATGAATTATTTCGGGCTGCTGCTGGTTTAGGTGCAACTCGTAACCGTCGCCCTATTCAGGTTTCTCAAACAGCGGAATTAAGTAAAAGCCTATTAGTAAGTGGATTTGCTTATGACCGCCGGGAAACTGCTGATAATAATTACGCGGAATTTTGCCATCTTACCCATCTTACCCAAGGTGTGCGCCGTGATGGTGCAGCAGCGTTGGATTTAGCTTATGTAGCCTGTGGCCGAGTTGATGGTTATTGGGAAAGGGGAATTGCCCCTTGGGACGTTGTGGCTGGAATTATATTGGTGCAGGAAGCGGGGGGAAATGTCACCGCTTATGATGGTAGTCCGATGAAGATTGAGTCGGGAAGAATTTTAGCTACTAACGGACATCTGCACGATAGCCTCAGTCAAGAATTGATGCAAGTTCCCCGGTTATCAAGTTGGACGTAATTTTATGGGTTTTAGATCCCCGACTTCTACAACTTCAATTTGAGAAATAATGATCTTTGAGACTTCCAATTAAAAAAATGTCCCAAAATTTTTTGTGGTGCGGGCATCTGGTTTCCTAATAATACAAGGAGGGACCAGATGCCCATCCCACAATATTGGATAGCGTAGAACTAGCGCTGCTGCAAGCAGTTCATCTTTTTTGTGTAGTTCTCTTTATCAAAGAAGTCGAGGATCTTTAATCTGGATAGCGTTTTGAGGTGTGAAGAATTCGGAGAATTTCTATTGATTCTTCCTTGACTCGATAAATAATAATATACGGTGAATTAGAAATTATCAGTTCTCTTGTCCCTTCTACTCGTCCAGACTTTCCAATCAAGGGATAATTTTCTAATTGATTTGCAGCATTTTGAATCTTTAATATTAGTTCCTGTGCTGCGGTGGGATTATCTTTAGTTATGTATTTATGCGCTTGCTCTAAGTTACGTAGCGCCTGACGTAGCCATTTAATCTGCATGGATAAGTCTGGCAAATGTCTCTTTTACTTCTTCATCACTAGCAAAATCTCCAGCATCCGCTTCAGCAATACCTTTTTGGATTTCTTCTATTTGCCATTGGTACATTTCTAAATAAGCGTTTACTGCTTCATTAAGAATATAGCTTCTGTCGCGATTTATTCCTTGTGCTAATGCGTCAATTGCGACTTTTTTGCTGCTGTCTATGCGAAAGGTAATATTTTCTTTACTCATGGTTTTGTGGGAGTAATTTGTCTTGCATTATATTATCGTATATTGCATTGTCAGATATTAGAATTTATTACTCATAAGTTGGTGTAATCTCGTTACAATTTCTTCAGTTAAACCTATCTCTTCCAGCAACAAGTAAAAATCACTACTTGTAGTGGCTTCTGCTTCTGCGTTCCAAAGGGTCATTTTTAACTTAGCTTGTGCGACAGATATCTTTCCGGCTTCCATAAGGATCTTTCCCTTGACCGATAAACTAGTCAAATTTTAAATATAAATAACAGAAATTTGCATTTTTTCATGAGTCGGTTTTAACCGACTTTAGCTATTAGACAGGGAATTTATTCCCTGGATATCTTTGATATTTAATTTTGTTCCGCTAAATTGTCCCATTTATACAAGACTGTTTTATACTAATACAATAACTATTCAGTCAATCAGGGTACATCTAGTATGCAAGCTTCACAAACCACGCTAAGAGAGATTATTCAAGGTGATAAACAATATATTGTACCTTTATTTCAAAGACCATACAGTTGGAAAAAATCACAATGGGAAGCATTATGGAATGATATTTTAGAATTATGTAATACGGAGAATCCTCGGCCTCATTTTATGGGTTCTATCGTTACTATGCCAGTTTCTGGATTGCCAGAGGGGGTAAGTAAATATTTATTAATTGATGGACAACAACGATTAACTACTATTTTTATTCTGTTTTCGGCTTTGCGAGATCAAGCTAAAGATACTAATAAGCAATTAGCAGAAGAATTACATAATAAATTTCTTATTAATCAATATCAGCAAGATCCAGATATTTATAAATTGCAACCTACCCAAGTAGATAGAAAATCATTTTATAGTTTAATTAATCAAGAAGAATATAACAATAACCAAAGTATTAAACAATGCTATGTATTTTTTCAGAAGAAAATCCGACAAATTAATTTAGATTTTGGTAAGATTAAACAAGTCATTTCTAGTTATTTATCTATTGTGAGCGTTGTTTTAAGTACAGAAGACAATCCTTATTTAGTCTTTGAAAGTCTCAATGCTAAAGGTGAACCTTTAACACAAGCAGATTTAATTCGTAATTATTTTTTTCTGAGAATTAATACCGAACATCAAGACGATGCTTATAATAAATATTGGCTACCAATGCAACAAACTTTAGATGTTAATTTAACAGAATTTATCAGACATTATTTAACTAGAGATGGCGTAGAAATCAAGAAAGATGAAGTTTATTTTCAGATTAAAGAAAGAATGATCAAAAGAGATGCTATTGATTATTTACAAGATTTATATAAATTTTCGGAATATTATGCAAAACTTTTAGATCCACTAAAAGAGAATAATTTAAAAATTCGCTGTTATCTAGAAAGAATCAACCGTTTAGAACAAGCTACCGTTTATCCCTTTTTACTTAATTGTTATCATGATTATGAGGAAAATAAACTTTCGGAAGCAGATTTTATTTCTGTTTTGCAGATTTTAGAAAATTTCATTATTCGCCGATTCGTTTGTAATGTTCAAACCAGGGGATTAAATAGAATCTTTTCTGTACTGTATTCTCAAGTTAGTAAAGAAAGCAATTTAGCTCATGCTAATTTTGTTGAACGATTAAAACTAGATTTACAAAATCGTGATTATCCCAAAGATGCAGAATTTCAGAAAAGTTTATTTGATGTTAAATTATACGGTGCTGGACGTTCTAAAAAAGGTAAATTAATTTTAGAATCAATTGAAGAATCTTTTAATCATAAAGAGCAAGTGTCTTTTGATGAGCTAGAAATTGAACATATTATGCCTCAGACTATAACTAAATGGTGGCAAGAACATCTAGGGGAATATTGGGGGATAACTCATGATTTATTTCTGCACTCTTTGGGAAATTTAACCCTTACAGGTTATAATAGTGAATCGTCCAATGGAGATTTTAACCAGAAAAAAGAAATATTGATTAATAGTCATTTAGAAATAAATAAATACTTTAAAAACCAAGAAACTTGGAAAAGAGAAGATATAGAAAGAAGGAGTTTAGATTTAGCCAAGATAGTTTTACAAATTTGGCCTTACTTTGGCAATGAAAATCTTATAAATCCCCCAAAAACTAAGATAAGGGGTACAACTCCCAAACAACTAAAAATCTTTGGGAAAGAATATACTGTTAAAAGTTGGCGTGATGTTGTAGAAACAACTTTAAATGTGATAGCTGATTTAGAACCCGATAAATTTGAAGATATTATTCAGCAATTTCCGCGTTTTATTAGCAGAAATGAAACAGACTTTCGTCGGGATACGAGAAAATTAGAGAATGGGGTGTTTGTTAATGTAAATTTATCAGCCAGAGATATTAATGCTTTTTGTATTAAAGCTATCGAAACCGCAGAACTTTCTACAGAAGAATGGGAAGTAGAAACCACGAGTTAATTTTTTAGCGGCATATAGATGAACTAGTTATGCCCCCTGTAGGATATCGGTAAACATTAACAAACAATATCAAATATATATACTGTAAAAACTACATTTATCGTAGGGGTTTAGCAGTGATCATTGGTGTCAACTTAACGTGAAACCTATAGCCCGTCTGGGAATGAATTCCCAGTCTCATAGCTAAAGTCATCTAAAGATGACTAAATAAACAAAAATTCTTCTAGTAAACTTTAGTTTACTTTGGTTATTAGCCCTGATAGCGTTCACGTAGTGTGCCGAAGGCATAGCGTGGCGTAAGCCATAATTCATTTCTGGGCGGGTGTGGAAGCAAATAGATAAGTAGGGGCGTATTGCAATACGCCCCTACTTAAGTTGATATCTATGAGCAGTGCTAAACCCCTACCCCACAGTTGATTTATCGGTAACAATACAATTCCTTTCACCCTGAAATAAGGTATTTTGGTGAACGCATATCATGATAGAAAAAATAAGGTAATTACCTGCATTTTAGACAAAGACCTGATTCCAGATCATTAGTTTTTGCCAAACAGCAATAACATATCTCAAAATAGTCTGTATGTCCTTCTAAAATTTCTCCCGAATTACAATCATCTTCGTCACGAGCTAGTTTGACAATTTCTTCAATGAGATTTTGCTTCTTTTCCTTTGCTAAATGATCAAAACAATGCTCACGTATCAAGATTGTAATCAATTCATTTAACATATAGCTACCGCTATGATTTGACATCCAATTTACTCCTATATAAAAATTAAAACATTAGGCAATTTTTAGTAACCTCGGTTCAGGAATGGATTCACCTTCTGCTTCCCAAGATTCTAAATACATTTCAATAACTTCTTCTCCATGACGAATGGCTTCTTCACGAGTTTTACCGTGAGTACATGGCATAATTACGCGATCGCTAAATTCTGGAATTGTGACTAAGAAAAGCCCATCTTCCTCTGACCATTGCACAATCATACTATATTGACTCATTAATCCTCATCCTCCCCTAACTGTTCTAATTCAGCTAATAACTTTGTTAACTGCTTTTCTAAGTATTGTGGAACATCATCACCATCTTTACCAGGAATAGTTAATGTTTTCCTTAGTAAAGGATGTCGCCATCTTTCATGACTACCTTTACCCCGTTTAGGTAGATATCCAAACCCTGAACGGATAATTTGAGCTTTTAACTCCCGAATTTTTCTGGGCATTTATTTTGTCTACTTCTCTACCCTATTTTCTCTAATTTTTAGCGAAAAGATCAACTAAGTCAGAATTTTTGGTGGTCATGCACCTAGTTTTAGAGATGAATGGCAGTATTGTTTATTAATTCAATTTGTAAGTTACATTAAGATTTAGGTAATGGTACACCTAGTAAACTCAAATTAAGAGCATGACCACCTGTAACCAAATAGACAGGTTCACAAATTCCCCCCAATTGTCGAACTAACGCACCCAGGCGATCGCGGAATTTGCGCCCCATAGGATAAGCTGGAACTACACCCCAACCTGTTTCCTCCGCCACAAATATCACATCAGCCGCAACTAACGGCAAGATTTCCAGCAACTCCGTCACAGTATTTTCCCAAACTAAATCATCATCATCTTCCATAAAATTAGCCACCCAAGTTCCCAAAGAATCAACCAACAAGCAAGTATTAGGCTGAGACTGAGCCAAAGTAGCAGTCAGTTCCACAGGGACACATAGAGTAATCCAATTTTGAGGACGACGTTTTTGATGTTTTTCAATGCGTTCTTGCCATTCTGGATCATCTGGATTTTGTGTAGCAGTAGCAATATACACAACAGCTTTGCCTGAATTTATCGCTAAATCTTCCGCCCATTCACTTTTACCAGAGCGGGCTGCACCTGTCACCAAAATCGCTTTATTCATCATTTGATCATATAATGTTTCAGCAGGAATAATACACGAGTTAAATAAAGTCAACTAGCTACATTTGCCAGTCTGAGAAAAAATTCATTCTGCACTTCTGAATTCTTTCTTGATAAAGACCATAAATTTTAGGGTATTTTTATGAAACCAGGGTTAAAACGGATCGAGGCCACATTACATGATTTAGGAAATCGCAATCATGATGTCACTACAGAAATGAGTGATGAAACAAAACGTCCTTTTTCCTTTCGCATTAGTATCCGTCCCCAAGAATCTCCAGAAAATTCCCAGACTACAGCAAAAACTGATAATAACTTAGAAGTAGATACATTTAGTCAGGAAACTCCAGAGGCAAATTTATTTCCTCACCATGATTCTGTGCAAGCTTTTCCAGCCCAAGAGAATGGACAAAAAACACCAACTCTCCCGAAATTTAAAACTCCTGCCTTTAGCAATCATCGTCACGGTGCTAACCCTGCGCTGGCCATGAATATGCTCCAAGAAATTCAAGAAAAAGTTGCGAGTTGGCAAATAGAATTGCAAAGAATAATACAGCAGATTCAGGATATTTATTTAGAAGGTTCAATTATTAATGGTTGGTTAGAATCCAATGCCCAAGAACCAGAAATAGGTGGAACAGCTACTCTCCGCCATGCTGAAGTAGACAGGCTTATGGACTATGTAGAGGAAATTTGCGCTGGTGATGAAAAAGAATCTTACAAACCATTACACACTGACTACCGATTGTGTGGCGTAGATACAGCCGGTCAGGTGTGGTCTCGTCCCTGTCCAGTTGAACAAGTTCCTAGTGTCAGTATAGCGATCGCTCGTCACCAAAGATTACGGCAACTCTTAGCACGCAAACAAGACCTAGAAAATCGGTTAAGTCAATTAGCAGAAACCTTGGTGATGTTACATAGTCATATTCAGCAAAGTTGAAATATTTTTTCACTGATCAAAAACACAGTAGCCATCGAGCAAAAACTATGTTACTCTAGGATTACATCATGAAACTTTACCAATAAAAACTATGCAGCTTAAACGCTGGGAATCCCCACGTCGAGAAGGCAGAAACGATAAAGGCAGAGGTGGTTCTGCTAGGAAACGACAACTGAAAAAACAAAGACAGATGCTCAGACAGAAACTCAAAGAAAATCAAAAGCCAAATGATCATCACAACAATAACCAGGGGGAAAGTTCAACTTCCCCCTATTTTTTGGCCTTTTTTACCAATCGATCCATTAGCCATTGCAATTAATAAATTTCATATTTTACTATTATTAGTAACTGTAGGCAAGCAATGAGAGAAACTGGATTTTTGATCTCTTAACTCAATTGCATGGTAATAAAATCAGGAGCAGTCAGAATTATCCCTTCTAACAAATTGTTGAAAATCTTCTATGGTTGGTTCTTCTAATTGATATTTTTCAGTAGTGTAATCTCCATAACCTACTTCAAATTGTTGAATAAAGCGTAACATTCCTACAACTCCCAATGATTCAATTAATGCTTGATATCCTTGTTGTCTAATTTCTGTTAGTTTCATAGGTTTCCTCCTGTAAAATGTTCATTAACCAAACAACGGGGTTTTCTACTTTAATGGTAATCAAATCTGGATACTTTTTAGCTTTTCTTAATAATCTGTCATCGGTGGTTAAAAATATATCCAGATTATAGGTTTGACTAAAAGCTAAGTGTAAAGCATCATAAAGTTTAAATCCTAGTTTAACTAAGTCTGAGGCTAATGATTCTATTGTGTCATTTGTTTGCAGATAATTAGTAGCAATGGATAGGATAGCTTCTAGTTGTTCTTTTTTGAAGAGGTCTGAATTTTTCGCTATTTCAAATTGCAGTGCATCGCTGTTGACTAATGTCCATTTTTTTTGCTCGCATTGTTCTAAAATGGAGAGCATAGCTTCTGCTTCTAATTTAACTCTAGATTGTTGTAAGTCATCTAAGGAACGACATAAACAACAAATATCAGCATAAATTAAATAGTTTTTATTCATCGTTACTTAACAAAGCTTAAGCCACCCGGTTTATTCCTGTAGGGGCATAGCAATGCTATGCCCTATTTATCGCTGAGAAAAATTCAAAAAGATTAAACTTTAGCAGCAGATTTCATTACTAATTCGCCCTTGGCATACTTAGCAGCAAAATCTTCCAAAGAAACTTGCTTAATCTTGCTTGCATTACCAGCAGTACCAAACTGTACATAACGGTCAGCACAAACCTTTTGCATATAAACAATAGAAGGCTTGAGGAAGTGACGGGGATCGAATTCCTTGGGATTTTTGGCCAGAGCTTCACGCACAGCCGCAGTAATCGCCAAACGGTTGTCGGTGTCAATATTTACCTTACGAACACCACTCTTAATACCTTTTTGAATTTCTTCTACAGGTACACCGTAGGTTTCAGGAATAGCGCCACCATATTGGTTAATAATTGCCAATAAATCTTCAGGTACAGAAGAAGAACCGTGCATTACCAAATGGGTGTTAGGTAAACGGCGGTGAATTTCTTCAATGCGGCTAATAGCCAAAATTTCACCTGTAGGCTTACGGGTAAACTTGTAAGCACCATGACTTGTACCAATAGCCACAGCCAAAGCATCTACTTGAGTAGCTTCTACAAAGTCAACAGCTTCATCAGGGTCAGTTAACAGTTGAGAATGGTCAAGAGTACCTTCAAAACCGTGACCATCTTCAGCTTCACCGGCACCAGTTTCCAGAGAACCTAAACAGCCTAATTCACCTTCTACGCTGACACCCAAAGAGTGAGCTACGTTGACAACTTCGCTGGTAACTCTAACGTTATACTCAAAGCTGGCAGGGGTTTTAGCATCAGCTTCCAAAGAACCATCCATCATCACACTGGTGAAGTTGTTCTTAATGGCTGAATAGCAGGTAGAAGGAGCATTACCATGATCTTGGTGCATGACAATGGGAATCTGAGGATAGGTTTCTACCGCAGCCAAAATCAGGTGGCGCAGGAAGTTTTCTCCAGCATAATTACGAGCGCCGCGAGAAGCTTGTAAAATTACAGGGCTATCTGTGTCAACAGCCGCTTTCATGATGGCTTGAATCTGCTCTAAGTTATTGACGTTAAAAGCGGGGATGCCATAACCGTGTTCAGCAGCGTGATCCAAAAGCAACCGCAGTGGTACAAGAGCCATATATATTCCTCCTAATTTGGGTATTTAGCTAATCAGTTTAATCGCAGCGTAATCTTTATTTTAATGTAATTTTTACGCTAATCTTAAGGTTTCTTTCAACTTATAGAAAATTATATCTAGTAGTGGGTGCTTTTGTTGAGAAACTTTGTAGGCTGATATTCTCAGGCTATGTAGTGCCAAAGTCAATTAAATCACTAAGTATTAAGCTGTACATTTGGTCAAATCCAAGGGGTAGAAACAGCTAGATAATTTCTACCCATAACTATCCTTATCTTACTGTTTGTCCAAGTCTTCAATAAGTTTATCAACAAAATCCCTTAACCGTTGCTGCTGTGTCAGGGACGGAAAAACCACAACCTTTAATTAAAAATATCCTTATGGAGGTTCTTTTCTTGAGTGAGAAGAACCCCACCCCCAACCCCCTCCCCGCTCTTCGAGCTACGGTGTACACACAAGTCTTCTAGAGTTGCCCCACAACGTTTAGATCCCCCCAACCCCCCTTAAAAAGGGGGG
>JAKOGY010000167.1 GCA_028658405.1 Dolichospermum sp. ST_sed8
ATCATAAAAAACAGTAAAAACCGATTGTGACAGTTGAGGGTGCGGAAGATAGGTTTAATCGTTAACTTTAGAATACGAGTATAAATTAATAATTACTAATCAATTAAGTATTATTGCGTACACGCGAAAAAAAACGAATGCAAATTACTACTACATAAGCCAACTTCGCCTGCGTGTACTAATGAAAAATCAAGGGTTTGAAGACAGCGGAGGCATCTTTCTCGTTCTAAGGCGAGTATAAATTTATCTTTTTTAAAACCCTATTAAGTCCTGCTACATTTAATGGCTATGTATATTATTTTATAGTAAATTTTCGGCTCTCAGAAACTTTACATTTATTTATCTATTTTTTCTTTACATCATGAAGATTCGATGATAATTTATTGAGGTGTCGGGCGAAGTGCTTAACCGATAGTCATAAAACTAACAACAAGGAATTAAAAAAATGGCAGTTGAAAAAACCAATTCTTCCTCCAGCTTGGCAGAAGTTATTGATAGAATCCTTGACAAAGGTATCGTAATTGACGCTTGGGTTCGTGTTTCCTTAGTTGGTATTGAATTACTAGCAATTGAAGCTCGGATCGTTATCGCTTCCGTTGAAACCTACTTGAAGTATGCTGAAGCAGTTGGTTTAACCCAATCAGCAGCAGTACCTGCTTAATTTAATTAAGCTCCATAATATCAGGATTAATTAATCCTGATATTGGTTCTGCTTTTTTTAATTATCTAGATATTTGGAAATCAACGCTTCTCAAAGGATATTACAAAAAAGTACGAATCCTTATAATGTAGTACCTGGAGAAGCAATTTCTGGTAGGTCTGGGCTAATTTACTATTTTTTGGAGAACTTCATGATTTCTTTAATGGCAAAAATCCGGCAAGAACATCAGTCAATAGCAGAGAAAGTGGCTGAACTATCTCTTGAGACCAGAGAATTCTTGTCCGTCACGACAGCGAAAAGACAAGAGCAAGCTGAAAAACAAGCTCAAGAACTGCAAGCATTCTACAAGGATCTTCAGGAAACAAGTCAGCAGTTTTTATCAGAAACAGCCCAAGCCAGAATTGCTCAAGCTGAAAAACAAGCGCAAGAACTGTTAGCATTCCACAAAGAACTTCAAGAAACAAGTCAGCAGTTTTTATCAGCAACAGCCGACGCAAGAACTGCTCAAGCTAAGGAACAGAAGGAATCTCTCCTGAAATTCCGTCAGGATTTGTTTGTGAGTATCTTTGGTTAATAAATACTCTCATTACCTGTAGTCCATTTGTTGGACAATGGGGCTACATAATAAAACCCCCTGATATTCCAGTTGCAAGACTGGTAAGACAAGGGGGCGATTAATAAAATTCAACAACAATTAGTCTTGGCGTGAAGCTTCGGCTGTCTATATTTATACTCCGTATTCGTTAACATAGAAAATCTGTCTAGCATTAACGTTGATACTCTTATTAAACTAGGCTTCGTGCTTCATATACAAACCCAAGTTTGGCAATAATATCCGCACAAACATAAACTTTTTTACCATCTTCAACTCATGACTACTACCAAGGTTAATCATAAAAGAGCCGTTCTTCGTCTTCGTCCAGGGCAGTTTGTCGTCACACCTGCTATTGAGCGAGTCGCAATTCGGGCGCTACGTTATCTCAAATCGGGGTTTCCTGTTCACTTACGCGGACCAGCCGGCACAGGGAAAACAACCCTAGCCATGCACTTAGCTAACTGTCTGGACAGACCAGTCATGTTACTGTTTGGAGATGACCAGTTTAAGAGTTCGGACTTGATTGGTAGTGAATCTGGTTACACTCACAAAAAGGTACTAGACAACTATATCCATAGTGTTGTTAAACTCGAGGACGAATTTAAGCAAAATTGGGTTGATTCCCGATTAACCTTAGCTTGTCGTGAAGGTTTCACCTTAGTTTATGATGAATTTAACCGTTCACGACCTGAAGTTAATAACGTCTTGCTGTCAGCATTAGAAGAAAAAATTCTCAGTCTTCCTCCTAGCAGCAATCAGCCAGAATACTTGAGTGTTAATCCTCAATTTCGGGTGATTTTTACATCGAATCCAGAAGAGTATGCGGGAGTTCACTCAACCCAAGATGCTTTGATGGATAGATTGGTAACTATTAGTATGCCAGAACCAGATGAAATCACTCAAACAGAGATATTAATTCAGAAAACAAATATAGATCGAGAATCTGCTAACTTCATCGTGCGGTTAGTTAAGTCATTTCGTCTAGCTACCGGCGCGGAGAAAACTTCCGGCTTACGGTCTTGTTTAATGATTGCTAAGGTCTGTGCTGATAATAATATTCCGGTGACAACAGAAAGTTTAGATTTTCCAGATATTGCTATAGATATTCTGTTCAACCGCTCTCATTTATCTATGAGCGAATCCACAAACATTTTCTTGGAGTTACTAGAGAAATTCTCAGCCGAAGAACTCGAAATATTAAATAATAGAGTCACAGGAGACAATGATTTTCTGATTGACAATTCCCAATTTTTATCCCAACAATTAGCTGGTCAACCAAATTAGCTTAGAAAGTAGAAGCCTCTCACCTACCCGACCGGGAGGTGATGCGATCAATGCGGGCGAGTCACTACTTGAGCGACTAGCGAAGTCGAGCATCTCTCAATCAACAGTGTTAGTCGCTGTGGAATGAACACTTTCTTGGTCAGTTTTTCTGCCGAATATTTGATATAATATTAAGCAGATAGGTGTAACTCAATAAATGTTGAGAAGCAACCTATCGAAAAAGTTAAAGCCTCAACTCTGCTCGGCTTTAAACCTGGGCAAAGCCTAAGGGTTAAAAATTATTTCCAAAAGTCCAAGACTAGTGGTCTGTCAGATTTATTTCGACGGGTTTTTGGTAATGCAGGCATCTTGCCCGCGTGAGCGAGACGCTCACACTACAGTCCGTCATTTTTATCTTGACAAACTACTAGTACAGTATGGCGTAAATAAAACAACCATTCTCAATCGCCAAAAAGCTTACGCCATATTACTTATTTCTTTAGAGCAGGAATTTTTAGTCTTTAAAGTTAGATAGATATGAGTCCTATACCATTCAGGAGTTGAATTATTTGTGACTTCTACCCCAATGCTGCCAACACGTCCTCAGGCTAACTCAAGTCGAACTATTAACACATCTACCCAAGGTTCGACTTTAGCGGACATTCTCGAAAGGGTTTTAGATAAGGGCATTGTAATTGCTGGCGATATTTCTATATCTATCGCATCCACCGAACTTGTACATATTCGGATTCGCTTGTTAATTTCCTCTGTGGATAAAGCCAAGGAAATGGGCATCAATTGGTGGGAAAGCGATCCTTATCTCAGCACTAAGGCTCAACGTTTGGTTGAAGAAAATCAACAACTTCAGCATCGTCTAGAGAGTCTAGAGGCAAAGCTAAATTCACTGACATCTTCTAGTGTGAAAGAGGAAATCCCCTTAGCAGCAGATGTTAAAGATGATTTGTATCAAACCAGTGCAAAAATTCCATCACCTGTAGATACACCAATTGAAGTTCTAGATTTTCAGGCTCAACCCAGTGGGGGAACTCCACCATATTTAAATACATCAATGGAAATTCTCGATTTCCAGGCTCAAACCAGTGAAGAAAGTTCATCACCTGTGGTTTCAACCGTGGAAATTCTCGATTTTCAGGCTCAAACCAGTGAAGAAAGTTCATCACCAGTAGATCCAGCGATTGATGTCTAACTTGAACTGTTATCTACATTCAATTGATAAAAACTGAAACTCTTGAAAATTTGATGGTCAAATTGCATCAGAGACGTTTAAAACTTTAGGTTGCATCATAAAAATGGTTTGCACTCCCGCTGAAAACTTCAATAATTCACTGACTATTGCTTCTAAACCCAAGAATGAAGCGGGTTTAGCTCCTTTACTTTTGACTGTATTGGAATTGGTGCGTCAGTTGATGGAAGCTCAAGTAATTCGGCGCATGGAAGAGGATTTACTGAGTGAACCTGACTTAGAACGGGCAGCAGACAGTCTGCAAAAGTTAGAAGAACAAATCTTACATTTGTGTGAGATGTTTGAGGTTGACCCGGCGGATTTGAATATAAATTTGGGGGAGATTGGGACTCTTTTACCATCTTCCGGTTCTTATTATCCAGGTCAACCCAGTAGTCGTCCTTCTGTATTAGAGCTATTAGATAGACTTTTAAATACTGGAATTGTTGTAGATGGTGAGATAGATTTAGGTATCGCTCAAATCGATCTTATTCACGCTAAATTACGTTTAGTTTTGACATCAAAACCAATTTAATCCCAATTTATCAATCATAAATTTAGGTTTAATTTATTCACAGCTTATGAGTATTCCTCTTTATTTGTACGGCATTTTTCCAAATAAAATTCCTGAAACTCTTGTTCTTGAAGGATTGGATAAGCAATCTGTTCATAGTCAAGTAGTTGATGAGTTTTGTTTCTTATATTCAGAGGCTCGTCAAGAAAAATATTTGGCTTCTCGCCGTAATTTGTTAACTCATGAAAAAGTTTTAGAACAAACAATGCATGAGGGTTTTCGTGTTCTTCTCCCCTTGCGGTTTGGATTAGTGGTTAAAGATTGGGAAACCATCATGAGTCAATTGATTAATCCCCATAAAGATCAATTGAATCAATTGTTTCAAAAATTGGCAGGCAAAAGAGAGGTAAGCATTAAAATTTTCTGGGATGCTAAAGCGGAATTACAAACCATGATGGAGTCTCATCAGGATTTGAAGCAGCAGCGCGACAACATGGAAGGCAAAAAGTTGAGTATGGAGGAAGTCATCCAAATTGGACAATTAATTGAAAGTAATCTCCTAGCCCGCAAACAAGCTGTAATTGAAGTTTTCTCTCAGGAGCTAAATCCTTTCGCTCAGGAGATTGTAGTCAGTGACCCCATGACGGAAGAAATGATTTACAATGCAGCCTTTTTGATTCCTTGGGAAAGTGAATCTGAATTTAGTGAACGTGTTGAACTGATTGATCAGAAATTTGGCGATCGCTTACGTATTCGCTACAACAATTTTACTGCTCCCTATACATTTGCCCAGCTTGATTCATAGGAGTTATTACAATGCTGACGAAACTGTTACTACTGCCCATCATGGGTCCTCTGAATGGAGTTGTCTGGATTGCAGAGCAAATCCAAGAGCGGACTAACACTGAATTTGATGCCCAAGAAAATTTGCATAAACAATTATTAAGCTTGCAACTTTCCTTTGATATTGGCGAAATTGGTGAGGAAGAATTCGAGATTCAAGAAGAAGAGATTCTTTTAAAAATTCAAGCCTTAGAAGAGGAAGCACGCTTGGAACTAGAAGCTGAACAAGAGGAAGCACGCTTAGAATTAGAAGCTGAACAGGAAGACTTTGAATATCCACCTCAGTTCACAGCAGAAGTTAATAAAGATCAACATCTCGTCTTGTTACCTTAGTATTGATGGGCGCAAGTAAGCCACCTCTTTTTATATTCAAAACCCTTAGAAAACGGTAATTGGGAATTATCCTATAGGAATCCTATTTGATTGTTGAAAAATTGAGAAAGTCCAAGCCTTTCCTGATCGGTGTTACAATCTAAGTATATTGAGTAAAATTCAAATAGGATGGCTATATAACTAGTAGTTTGTCAATATAAAAATGATGGACTGTAGTGTGAGCGTCTCGCTCACGCGGGCAAGATGCCCGCACTACCAAAAACTGTAGCGTCTCGCTCACGCGGGCAAGATGCCCGCACTACCAAAAAACCGTCAAAATAAATTTGACAGACTACTAGTACAGAATAGCGTTAGTCAACCAACGGCTCGACTGAGATTTAGGTGTGAGAGCAGTCGAACGTCCATTAAAAATACCTAAAAAGCCTGTCTCGGCTACTTTTTAGCGATTAAGAATGGTTGGTTTATTTACGCCGTGCTGTACTAGTACAATGTTTAGATGAAGTTTAAGTTGATTATAAAAAACCCGCTTTCGCGGGTCAAGTGTGGAAAATGTGTTCATATTTCGCCAAATTTATCAAGATTTAAGATCTTAATATTCAACCTCAAAAGTTTGGTAATTATTCGACTCAACAAAAATATTTGAACGCACTATATTTTGAGCAGTATTTGAGTGAGGTTGACGCAATTTATGAATCGTTTTTTCTGTCGCTTCTATCTGTTGATTGAGGATATCTAAGCGTTGTTGAAGTAAACCCATTCGTTCTTTAATAGAATACATATCTCGCTGAATACGTTGTTTCTCTGTCACCATTTTATAAAGATCCAATTGACTTGATGCATCAGACTTAGGCCGAGGCATTGTGCTAATTTTAGCTCTGCTAATACTGCGATTACTAATTGTTTTCATGAAAAATACCTGAATATTTTTTATCATTATAACCAAGTTTTTGTGATTGTAAATCCCCAAATTATCTGGGAAAAAATTTATCCCTTATTTCAATGAATATGAACTTTAGGTACTTCGTAACAGCAAATATTTTTATCTAGGTGAAATATATGGAATTAGAAAATCTCTACACTTATGCTTTTTTGGAAATACCTAGCTCTCCCTTGATTTTGCCACAGGGTGCTGCTAATCAAGTAGTGCTAATTAATGGTACTGAACTTGCGGCTATTGTCGAGCCGGGGATATTTTTAGAATCATTCCAAAATAATGATGAAAAAATTATCCAAATGGCTTTACATCATGATCGAGTAATTTGTGAACTTTTTCAACAGATTACAGTTTTACCCTTGCGGTTTGGAACTTATTTTACTTCTACAAATAATCTGCTAAACCATTTAAAATCCCATGAAAAAGAATATCAGAATAAGCTAGAAAAGATCAATGGTAAAAACGAATTTACTTTAAAATTGATCCCACGAATGATAGAAGAAATAGTACCATCTGAAGGAGGAGGTAAGGATTATTTCTTAGCTAAAAAGCAACGCTATCAACACCAAAACAACTTTAGTATTGCTCAAGCAGCAGAAAAACAAAATCTTATTGATTTAATCACCAAAGTTAATCAATTACCCGTTGTTGTTCAAGAACAAGAGGAACAAGTACAGATTTACCTCTTAGTTAGTTGTCAAGATAAGACCTTACTTTTAGAACAGTTTTTAACCTGGCAGAAAGCTTGTCCAAAGTGGGATCTACTTTTAGGAGATTGTCTTCCTCCTTACCACTTTATTTAGTGATTATTTATTAAGTAAGTCGGCGCAAAGAAACCAAACTATGTAAAGATAAGTAAATACGGAAAATAAATCTACTGAGGTGATTAAAATATGGGCGCTCGTTTAAGGGTATTTTTAACTCGTGAGCAAGATAAAACCCTGTTTGAACCTAAGAACAAGGGATTTGCCGCAAAAAGTCAAAGATAGAGCCGAAGTAATTAGGTTAAATTCACATGGTTGGTATGTAGAAAAAATAGCTGCTCATTTATATCTTCTTTCTGCCCAAATATTGCTCTGAAATGAATGGGGTTAAAGCCAGGGGAGAAAAAGGACAATACAGTACAGAACGTATTAAATTCAACAAACATACTCCTGCTTAACTTTTCCTTACATAGTTATAAACTTTTCCGCCGACCTACTTAGTCCTTTCGTTAATTTTCTAACTTTATTATGAACCAGTACGACTCACTTAATTTGGTCATGTTTAGCGGCAAAGGTGGAGTTGGCAAAACTACCACTTCTTGCAGTTTTGCTCGTTATTGGGCAAAACAGTTCCCAGAAGAAACAATTTTGTTACTTTCTACAGATCCGGCACATTCTTTAGGAGATGTATTACTGGCAGAAGTGAAAGATTATGCTTCACCATTAACAGATTTGCCTAATTTGAGTGTTCAGGCTTTAGATGCTGAAAAACTGCTATTAGAATTTAAGGCCAAATATAGCGAATTTTTAGAACTACTGGTTGAGCGGGGAAGTTTAGCAGACGGACAAGATTTAGCCCCAGTTTGGGATTTGAACTGGCCTGGTTTAAATGAATTAATGGGGTTACTAGAAATCCAACGTCTACTGTCTGAAAAAAAAGTAGATCGCATAGTAGTTGATATGGCTCCTTCTGGTCATACCTTAAACCTATTGCGATTGAAAGATTTCTTAGATGTGATTTTAAATTCATTAGAGTTATTCCAGAAAAAGCATCAGGTGATCACAGAAACTTTGACCAGAAAAAACTATACTCTTGATGAAGTTGATGACTTTTTGGCTGATCTAAAATTTCAATTAGCAGAAGGGAGACGACTGCTACAGGATAATCAATTTACAGGTTGTATAGTTGTCGCCATTTCCGAACCTATGTGTTTTGCCGAAACCGAGCGATTCATAGAAAGTTTAAAAAACCTAGATGTTCCCTATGCGGGAATAATAATCAATCGAATTTTGGCAAATTCAGATACAGAGCTAGACCGCTATGCAGAACAGCAAAACTTCATCAATAAATTCCTAAAAATTTCCCAAGATAAACCCGTTTTCATAGTACCACAACAGCAATTCCCACCATTAGGCGGGTTAGCATTAGATAATCTAGCAGGACAAATTCAAAATATTGATCAAGTGGAACTCGCTTCTCCACCACCAATTCAATGGCCGACTAAAATTCTACCTAGCTTTACTGATTTTGTAGCTGAAGGCTGTCAATTGATTGTTGTCGGTGGCAAAGGAGGAGTTGGTAAAACCACAGTGTCAGCAGCCATGGCCTGGGCTTTTGCTAATCGTTATCCTGATAAAAACATTCGCGTAATTTCCATAGATCCTGCTCATTCCTTGGGAGATGCTTTTGGTGAAAAATTAGGCCATGAACCAAAATTATTAGCTCCCAATTTAAGTGGACAGGAAATTAATGCTGAGAAAATATTAGATCAATTTCGTGCCGATTATCTTTGGGAATTGGCGGATATGATTAGTGGTGAAGGAACAGAAGCAGACGCAACAATAAATATTGCCTATCTTCCAGAGGCTTGGCGGCAGATTATGTCTCAAGCTTTACCAGGTATTGATGAGATGCTATCTCTAATCACCATCATGGATTTATTAGACAGCAACCAGCAAGATTTGATTATTCTAGATACAGCACCCACAGGTCATCTTCTGCAATTTTTGGAAATGCCAACTGCATTAGGAGATTGGTTATCTTGGATATTTAAGTTATGGATGAAATATCAGAATGTCTTGGGTCGAGTTGATTTCATTGGGCGGTTGCGAAATCTGCGCCAACAAGTGGTTAAAGCTCAGAAGAAATTAAAAAACCCAAAGCATACCCAATTTGTGGGTGTAATTCAGGGAGAAGCGGCAATTATAGCTGAACATATTCGCTTAACAGAATCTCTAAAAACCATAGGAATTCAACAGCGTTATGTGGTACAAAATCGCTACACTCAAGATGTAGAGATTGAGAGCAGCTTATTTTCACAGCAAACAATTATTCGCTTACCTAAGTTACCCAGATCTGTCGAACCCATGGCCAGAATTCAAGGTGCCGCCAATCTTTTATTTTAAGTGGATAATGTAGCCAAGAACAATACCTTGTCCAAATCGAAAAAGTCTTGATTTGTAGGTTGGGTTGAGGTACGTTCACGAAGTGTGGCGTATCCCTGCGATCGCCGGAGGCATCAGCCATAACCCAACATGAGCGTCGGGTTGCGCTGTCGCTTAACCCGACCTACAAAAAATGGACAAGGTATTGCCAGAAACAATGGTTTTTTTAGAGTCAATTTTTGGAGGAATCTGATGAGTGATTTATTCAAGGGATTTGAGCAGTTAGTGGAACTGGTAAAAGCTCTGGAAGAAAAGGCAGAAAACGGAGAAATCAAGACCAATGTCCAGTTTAACTCCCGACCCCTAAGCAGTATTCCCAGAACAGGAAATATCCCTCGTACCAGTAATATGGGGGGTAATATGGGCAGTATGGGTAATGATGTGGGTACAAGTCGGATGAACACTCAATCCCCCCCAGCTTCTGGTGCAGGTCCCTCAGATCCAGTTGTTCCTCCCGATCCTACTTCAGGTATTGCTCTTAAAGATATCGGTGGACTGAGCGAAATTCTTAAAGAACTCAAGGAACTGATTGCTATTCCTTTAAAACGCCCTGACCTACTGGCTAAATTAGGACTAGAACCCACCCATGGCGTATTATTAGTTGGTCCGCCAGGAACGGGCAAAACCCTCACCGCCCGGGCTTTAGCTGAAGAACTGGGCGTTAACTACATTGCCATTGTCGGTCCAGAAGTCATCAGTAAATATTACGGTGAAGCGGAACAAAGACTGCGCGGTATCTTTGAAAAAGCCGCCAAAAATGCTCCCTGTATTATTTTTATTGATGAAATTGATAGCCTCGCCCCAGACCGCAGTGCTGTAGAAGGGGAAGTTGAAAAGCGTCTGGTTGCCCAATTATTAGGCTTAATGGACGGTTTTTCCCATAGCCCAGGGGTGATTGTTCTCGCGGCTACCAACCGCCCTGACCACCTTGACCCAGCCCTGCGACGACCGGGAAGATTTGACCGAGAAGTGCAGTTTCGCATTCCTGACATCAACGGCCGTAAAGAAATTCTGCAAATTCTCACCCGTTCCATGCCTTTGGATAACACCGTTGACCTCGATTTTATCGCCGAGCGGGCGGTGGGATTTGTGGGGGCTGATTTGAAGGCCGTTTGTCAAAAGGCGGCTTACACAGCTTTGCGTCGTCAAGTTCCTTCTATAGAGGTGCAAGCGCCAGAAAACATGACGGTTATTCAAACTGATTTTTTGCAGGGACTAAAGGAAATCAAACCGGCTGTGCTTCGCAGTGTGGAAGTTGAAGTTCCCCAAGTTGCTTGGGATGATATTGGTGGTTTAGAGAATATTAAACAAACCCTGCGAGAATCCGTAGAAGGGGCGCTACTTTATCCAGAACTTTATCTACAAACTAAGGCTATAGCTCCCAAGGGGATTTTGCTATGGGGTCCTCCGGGAACTGGCAAAACTTTATTAGCCAAGGCTGTGGCTTCCCAGGCCAGGGCTAATTTTATTGGTGTCAACGGACCAGAGTTACTGACTCGTTGGGTGGGCGCTAGTGAACAAGCAGTGCGAGAATTATTTGCCAAGGCGCGACAAGCAGAACCCTGTGTGATATTCATTGATGAAATTGATACCTTAGCCCCAGCACGAGGAACTTACAGTGGTGATTCTGGCGTGAGTAACCGGGTAGTAGGGCAATTATTAACTGAGTTAGATGGTGTAGAAGTCGGTGCAAGTATTCTGGTCATTGGGGCGACAAACCGTCCTGATGCTCTTGACCCAGCTTTATTACGGGCAGGTAGGTTAGATTTACAACTTAAAGTAGATTTACCTGATTTGGCCAGTCGTTTAGATATTTTGCAGGTCTATACTCAGGGACGACCATTATTAGACGTGAATTTAACATATTGGTCTGAAGTCACAGAAGGCTGGAATGGCGCTGATTTAGTATTGCTGTGCAATCAAGCTGCTGTGGAAGCTATTCGCCGTTTCCGAGGGCAAGGACAGACAGATCCTGCTGATATCAGAATTACTAATCATGATTTTGAATATTCTCATCAGGTTTTAGTCAGTCAACGTCATGCTTAGTTAGATTCTCACTGTTACCCCTGGCTGCAAGGAATTTGTCCGGGGGTCACAAAACATAGAAAAGTAAGTGCAATGGTCATACATACTACTGGTAATTGTTTTCAGCGTCGCTACAACTGGATGGAATCGTTATGAATTGATTTAGCGATCGCTTTACAGCAGTACGTCACGATATTGCAATTAAACCTATCTTCCGCACCCTCAACTGTCACAATCGGTTTTTACTGTTTTTTATGATGAAATGAGGATGTATTATATACC
>JAKOGY010000168.1 GCA_028658405.1 Dolichospermum sp. ST_sed8
TGCGACTTTCACCGCACCCAGCTTCCGATGTTCTTAGCTTTCGCAAGAAAGTAAAACACATCGTCAATAACTCGAATTATGGAGCTACCACAAAGGCTGAGAAATTAGCCCCTGTAGTTAGAGGTTGGAGGAAGTACCACCGCTTCTGCAAGATGGACGGGTCAAGAAACTCATTGATCTACATCCAACGCAGAGCATTTAAGGTATTCAACAAGGAAACCAAGCAGAATCGCCATACCAGTAAGCAATTACTAAATAAGGCATTTCCAGCAGTTCCCTACTCCGAAAACAAATACATCAAAGTCAAAGGTGAGAAATCACCCTACGACGGAGATTTAACTTATTGGAGCGAACGCAACAGTAAGTTATATGACGATAACACCTCTAAAGCCCTTAAACGGCAAAACCATAAATGTGGACATTGTGGATTAAAAATGCTTATTGACGAAAAGGTACATCTGCACCATGTAGATGGAAGTCATGCGAACTGGAAAACTAAAAACCTTCTAGCCGTTCATAAAAGCTGCCACGACTACATACACATGAGCAAAAGCGAAAGCTAAGAACATCGGAAGCTGGGTGCGGTGAAAGTCGCACGCCCAGATTTAACCGAGAGGGGCGGGGAATAATATCCCCCTTCGACTCAACCACGAATTAAATCAGCCAGAAATTATTGGTGAACTCTAATTTAAAGGTATTTGGCGACTAGAAGTCACAGCTACACAGACAAAACCCACCTACGTGGGTTAAATGAGAGAGTCCACGAAGGTGGACTTTGCTTGTGTAGTGGCGACTTCTAGTCGCCCTTTTTCCGTATTTTGGATCGGGTAAATTTGGAAAGGGAATATGGCGGATAAAAACTTAGAAAATTTAATCGTCAAAATTGTGAAAAAGGTGATCAAAAAAGAGATCAGAAATCTCAATCAGGATAATTTGCCAATTGTCTTTACAGAATCTAATCCTGCATTAGACCATTGGCAAAATCCAGACACCCCAGAAGAAGTTATTGATGATTTACAGATTATCCCTTACAGTAAATTACCTGATAAAGAAGATATAGAACTTGAGCGAAAATTACGAGAACTCAAGTTTAAACAAGAATTGAGAAAAGACTGGATTTCTTTTTTAGTTAAAGATGTAATTGTCTATTCTGCGACTATGATTTTTATTTTAACTATTGTTGGATTTTATCTTTTTCGGATCTAATGATCATTAATCGTAAACAACTGAATTATTATTGATTACTGGTACTACCACACTAGCGAGATGTTGATCCATCCAATTACTTAAATCAGTAATTACTTGAATATAATTAATATCGTAGTGTAAATCATGATAGCCGCCAGGGTATTCAATTCTTAACTTATCTGGATAGATAACATTTTGATAAAAAATTTCACTTCCTGCTGGTAAAGCGATTCTATCAGCACCACCATGTAAAATTAATAAAGGTACTTGCCATTTTTCAGCATGAGTATGAATCCAATCCACTGTAGTAAAGAACTCTGTAGATAACCTAGCAGTAGCGAGAGTATGGCGTAATTTATCTTGAGTATAGGAATCTAAAATTTTCTGATCTCGTGAACCCGCGCTGAAATCCAAGCCAATATTCAAGGAAAAACGCGGCCACACTTGGGAGAGTAACTTACCTAAAACTACGCGACTCAGAGGTACTCCCACCTTACCAATGCTAGGTGCAAAAGCAATCACACCTGATAACGCAGATTTATCTTGCACATAACGGAGAGTATAATCTAATGCAATTACTCCCCCTAAACTATGCCCAAATAGAAAAATTGGACATTCTGGTTGTTGTTCTCGAATCAAATTGAGGAAGGTTTGTAAGTCATCACGAAATTCAGCCCAGGTATTAATGTAACCTCTTTGACCTTCTGAACGTCCGTGACCGCGTAAATCAAAGCCATAGATAGCATATTCTTTCGGTAATAAATGCTCAACTATAGTCTTGTAAAGTCCACTGTGTCCTCCGAGTCCATGGACAATGACTAAGATTCCTTTGACTTCACCTCCAGGATGCCAGCTTTGGTAATACAAATCAAGCCCACCAACACCTAGAAATTTTCCCTCTTTACGAGATGCAATCGCGTCGCTGTGATAAATCATAGAGTTATTTTGTATTTCTTTGATCAGTAATTTACCAGCTTATTAACGTATATTATAAAGAAAATTGCTTCTAACTGTAGGAAGAAATACAGATAATTTCTCTGAAAATTATTATACATAGATATTCTATATATCCCCGACTCCTTCAAGAAGTCGGAGATCTGGATAAAGTAGTGACTTACATAACAATATTTTATATTGGCCTAGATTACTATTAAACATTTAGTAATTAGTCATTGTTCATACTAATTATTAATGCAGCTTTACAAAATTACCAGGTTAAGCCTTTTCCCTGGAGAAGTTAGTTTTATCAGGCCTAGATGAAATTGGGATCACTCAATAAAAAAATAACTAACAAAACTAAAAAATTATGAAATTTTCCTTAGCCGCAAATGCTGTACAAGCGCGTCAGACAAAAGAGAGATTTGCTAAACCAGAAGAACAATTATCCTATGAATTAGGCAAAGCAGTACAGGAATTACCACCGCTTTATACAAGATTGTTAGCGGGAACAATTAGTGCTGTGATATTTGGGACAATTTCCTGGGCGCAGTTTTCAGAAATTGATGAAGTCGCTACAGCAACAGGAGAATTAATTGCTTCTACCCAAGTCAGACCGGTGACAGCTTTGGGTAATGGTTCTATTTTAGCAGTGAAGGTGAAAGAAGGCGATCGCGTCACCAAAGATCAAATTATCATTCAACGTGATCCCAATTTCCAACAAACTGATGTTAACCGTTTAGCTAAATCTAGTAAATTAATCGAAGATGATTTACAACGATTACAAGCTGAACGTTCTGGGGGAAAAACTGCGGGAACAATTTTGCAAGATGAACTTTTGAACTCTCGTTTATTAGACTATAAAGCCAAACAAGCAGCAGCAGCAGCAGAAGTTAAACGTCAACAGTCAATTCTTACTCAAGCCAAAGTCCGTTTGAGTCGCTTACAAGAAAATTTAGCCAATGCTAAAATTGGTTTTACTAATGTCGAAAAAAACTTAGAGAATGCAAAAAGTCTGCGTTCTATGTTAGATAATAATTTATCTATTGCCAAACAAAGAGAAGAAAATCTTCGTACCTTGCTTGAACCAGGGGCTTTAACTAGAGTTGATTATCTAGATGCTAAAGAAAGATTAAATCGAGTAAATACAGATATTATCAGAAGTTCAGATGAAATTACCAAAAACCAAAATAATTTAACAGAAGCAAAAGATAAAGTTGCTTCTTTAGCAAAAGATGTTGCTGCTCAATTTCAAGAAATCAATCAAGCAGAACAAGCCTATCAAACAGTCCGTAATCAAAATATCCGTTTAACCTCAGAACGTCAAAGTGAAATTCTCACCCAAATCAACAAACGCAAAGAAGAACTAACTACAGTTGCCGGTCAATTAGAACAAGCTAGAAAACAGAAAGATGGGGAAACTATCAAAGCCCCTGTAGCTGGAACAATTTACAAAATTAAAGCTACCAAAGGGCCAGTGCAATCGGGAGAAGAACTACTATCAATCTTACCAGAAGGGGAAGAAATGCTACTAGAAGTAAAAGTTCTTAACCGTGATATTGGCTTTATTAATCAGGGAATGAAAGCAAAAGTTAAAATTGCCACTTTTCCGTTTCAAGAATTTGGTGTAGTTGAAGGTGAAGTATTACAAATCAGTCCCAATGCCACAATTGATAAAGAATTAGGCTTGGTTTTTCCCACCAGAATTAAATTAAGTAAACATTCTTTAAATGTGCGTGGACAAGATGTAGAATTCAATCCAGGAATGGCTGCTAATGCCGAAATTGTCACTCGCAAAAAGTCGGTTCTGACATTCATTATTGAACCTATTACTCGACGTTTCAGCGAGGCATTTTCTGTAAGATAATTGTTAGTGGTCAGTGGTCATTTGTCAGTAGTCAATAGATGTTTAAAACCCTTGCAGTTTAACTAAAAATAACCGCGTAAACTCAAGGGCTAATTGCCCAACCCTTCTCTTCCTTCTTCCTTCTTCCTTCTTCCTTCGTGTCCTTCGCTCCTTCGTGGTTCATTAACTGTACGGGCGTATTGCAATACGCCCCTACTGACTCCTAACCCTAACGAAAAGACTTTTTCCGCAAACCCTATTTAGCTAGTTATTCCATCGTTTCATTGACAGGGAATCTATCAATTAATTGCATAGCCCGTTGGGCATTACGCCGCAACATATCTGGTAAATTAGGAACATGAGGAATCTGGGATAATAAATCCAGCGTTCGGCGTAAAATTCGCACCACGTCCCCTTCATCTAAAGTGGTTTTTTCACATAATACTTTCCACTCTACTCCTAACGCCCACTGTTCCACCAAGGAAATCAAACTGATAAAACGAGTTTCTAAACCTACAGGTAAGGCTACACCATGACGATACTGCACCTTTAACACAGAACGGCGAATAGGTTGCAATGTTAACCAAGCTGCGTCCGCTTCTGGAGATAGATTAAAGTCAATTTTTGTATCTGGACGCGGTGCTTCAGTCACCAAAGCAGCTACTATTGCTGCTAAGTTATGGGGACCAATATTATCTAACTCACCACTGGACAGGACTAAACCTAACCACAATTCATTTTCACCCCGAATTGCTGCGGCTATTTCTCCTAATTTTGTGGGGACTAAATTATCCAAACATTCAAAGGACTGTAAAATCTCAATTAAGCAGAGAAACTCTTCCCAATATCTTTGAGATTGTAGTGATACTTGCGCTTGCAAGTGTTCAATTTCTGCTTCTAATTCGACACAACGCGCCCGATTTTTAAATATTTTGGCAATATTCCCCGATTTATAGATGGGATGGTTTTCTAACTGTTCTTGAACCGCAGTTAAGCGACTAAGTTGTTCTCGTACCTCCGTAGGTAGATGATTAAATTCTTCAGGATTGGGTATGCTCTGAGCGATCGCTATTGTCGTTTCTCCACCACGAATAGTTTGTCCTCGTTTTAAACCTAATTCTGAAGGTGGTATCAGATCCTCTGGAACTTCTACCCGTGGCATTTCCGCATACATATCTAATATGTCTGCTGAAGTTGCTACATACCAACGGTTATTTTGCCCTAAGCAAACAAAGTAAGATGTTTCACCCACACTCACGGCTTTGTCAACCAACACTACTGTTATCGGTAGGGGTGACATGGCGTTTCTGTCGTTGAGACTCAACATAGTTCCCGATATGGCAAAATCTAGCATCATTGCCAATTGTGCCTGTCTATCTTCCTGTGCTTGCTCTTGCAGAGTTTTGAAAATTTGGCGTTCTACTTTGAGTCGTTGACGCAATTTTTCATATTGCATCACTTCATTTTCATCAATAGCTGCCAATTGTGACTGAATTTGCGATAATTCGCCTTGAACTTGCGCCAGTTCTTCAAAATCTGGTTGCAAATGCAAGTTGGACATATATTGTCCAAAACTCCGTTCTATCAGTTCTCTGGCTTTTTCTATAGTGTGGGTTTGCAGCAGGTTCAATACCATGCCGTAACTGGGTGTAAACTGACTAACTAGGGGATCAGCTTTAGATGTAGCTAAATAGGATGCTTCTTTTGCTCCTTCAAAGGGTGTCTGCAATGTCACTACATAACCTTGTAGATCCATGCCCCGACGACCAGCCCGTCCTGCCATTTGCAGAAATTCGGAAGCGTTGAGCAGCCTATGTCCGTTATCAGTCCGTTTAGACAGAGTAGAGATTACTGTTGTCCGGGCGGGCATATTAATTCCCGCTGCTAAAGTTTCCGTTGCAAATACGACTTTAATTAATCCCTGTTGAAACAGTTCTTCAACTAATCCTTTCCACGCTGGTAAAATCCCCGCATGATGAGCAGCTATACCTCTATACAGTGGGGCAACTTGTCCAGCCCTGCCAGCATCGGGATTCCGGCGTAAAAAGTCATCAATCTGTTGACGCAGGATTTGAGATTCATCATTATTAACTAACCATAAATCACCAACTTCTTCTACCGCTTTATCACAGCCCCGACGACTGAAGATAAAGTAAATTGCCGGGAGCATATCCCGTTCTTGAAGTTGACTAAGGGTATAAATAATACCAGGCGGTTCTGGTCTACCAGCTTTGCCTTTTTCCCAATATCCTTTTTTAGCTTTTTTAACTAAGCGGGGGTTAATTTTGGTATTAGTTTCATTTAATAACGGAAATAACCCTTTGGGATTACAAAAGTTAAATTCTAAGGGAACGGGGCGGAAATCGGAGTAAATTAGGTCTGTTGGCCCGTGAACATGATTTAACCAACTAGTGAGTTGATCACTGTTGGCAACGGTAGCGGAAAGGGCTACAAGTTGGACGGAACGGGGACAGTAGATAATTGACTCTTCCCAAACTGTCCCCCGTTGGCGATCGTTCATGTAGTGGCACTCATCTAGCACCACAGCCTCAACGTCTGTCAAGGAAATGCCAACTTGTCCTATAGGTGTGCCATAGAGCATATTGCGGAAAATTTCTGTGGTCATGACCAAAATTGGGGCATCCCTGTGAATGGATGCGTCTCCGGTGAGGAGTCCCACTTGATCAAAGCCAAATTTTTCGCGGAAGTCTCGGAGTTTTTGATTAGATAACGCCTTTAAGGGAGTGGTGTAAAATACCCGTTTCCCGCGAGATAAGGCGCGATAGATAGCATATTCCCCAATTAAGGTTTTTCCTGAACCGGTGGGCGCACAGACGACTACTGAGCGGTCAGCATTGAGGGAGGCGATCGCTTCTTTCTGGAATTGATCTAATTCAAAGGGGAATATTGACTCTGGGGCAATATCATTAACAGAGGCTGGATAATTCACTCAATCATAATTTACTAAGCAGACCATCTACTATCATAACGTGATTAGTGGTTTGCTAGGTTGACATGAAAAACTAAGTTGCAGGGGTATTATTTAGCTTAACCGACAGAAGCCCCACGCTCACTATACCGGAGCGTGGGATGAATGGCGCGTGAGTGAGGAATTGCCCAACGGGCGAAATTGAACGTAGTTCAATCAAGATCGTTGGTCAATGACGAATGAACATTTTCCGCTTTGAGAGAATCTATCCAATCTTCGACTAAGGACGTAATAGTTTTATCTTTGACTGCGGCGTAAGTTTGCAATACTCGCATCCTTCTTTCGCTGATTCTCAGACTTAATCTTTTATTTTTCATAAAGAGGTGGCAAATGGCTATCCTTTATGTTATACTATAAACAGGTCGAAAGGAAACAAAAAACATGAGAACATCTTATCAATACCGTTTGCAACCAACGAAAGAACAAGCCGAAAAGATTGATAAAACATTAGATATGCTACGGTATCAGTACAATTATCAACTGGCTCAACGCTTCCATTGGTATGAACAAAACCGTTCTCCTATTGATAGATGTTCCATTTTCGTTTGTCATTTACCAGAACTCAAGGATAAACCGAATTATTACAGCCAAAAAGCATCATTAACCCAACTTAAAAAAGACCGTCCTTGGTACACAACAATTCATTCTCAGGTGCTACAAGAAGTCCCCAAGAAGGTCGAGATAGCCTTTGACCGATGGTTAAAAGGTGATGTGAATGGTAAAAAATCAGGCAAGCCTAGATTCAAAGGTGCGGGTCAATACAAAACTTTTACCTACCCCCAATTCAAGCAGCATCACTTTACTAATAACAGAATTACGTTATCAAAAATAGGTGATATTAAAGTAATTGTTCATCGTCAAATTCCAGATGGATTTGAGATTAAAACTGTATCTGTCACTAAAAAAGCAGACGGGTATTATATCACTCTAAGCCTTGATGCTAAAAGAGTTCCAACGGTTAAACCTGATTTTAATGCTAATAATATTGTTGGTATTGATGTAGGATTAATTGATTTTATTGTTGCTTCTGATAATACCAGAATTGCAGCCCCTAAGTTTTTACGCAAGGCTGAACGCAAATTAAAAGCTGCACAGCGCCGCGTCTCTCGTAGAAAAAAGGGATCTAATCGTCGTAAAAAAGCGATAAAAAAACTGGGTATTCAACATAAGAAAGTATCAGATACCCGCAAAGATTTCCACTTTAAAACTGCAAACGATTTACTCAAAAAATATGATGTAGTAGCTGTTGAAAAGTTGAATATAAAAGGACTCGCTAAAACAAGATTGGCAAAAAGTATTAACGATGCTGGTTGGGGACAATTTATTTCAATACTAACAGTCAAAGCCGAAAATGCTGGACTCCAAGTAATCGCTGTAAATCCCAATGGTACAAGTCAAGAATGTTCTAGTTGTGGTCAAAAAGTTAAAAAGCCGCTATCCCAAAGAATACACAATTGCCCTAACTGTAAGGTCAGTTTGTGCCGGGATCTAAATGCGGCTGTAAATATCAAGAACCGTGGGGCGCACGGTCTTCAAGCTCGGTCAATGTCTTCATAGAAGAGTCGCCGAGAAGCCCACACTCACCTGAAAGGGAGTGTGTGGAGTACGTCACCCTGTGTTAATCATTTGATTATTTCGGCAATTTTGCGAAGGACTTGACACGCACTCTCTAATTCGCTTTGGGTAGAGAGAGGGGCAAATACTCGTGACAGGGCATAGTGTTTATTTTCTAGCTTGACGAACACAATATCATCACCATTAGTTAACATTCCCAAAGTAGGTAAATTATTATTTGGACTAGCCATTAAATAAGCTAGAGTTTGCGGCAATGCTGACCAAACTGATAGCATAGTTTTTTTGGATTCTAAAACAATTATCCATAGGTGATCCCGTAATACCAGTACATCTATTCGACCCTGTAGAGTTTCTTCGCTATCAGCTACTGTTATTTGCACAGATTCTTCAGCTTTGATGAGAAAAGGTGGATCATATAAACCTGCAACGGTCAGCAATGGAGAAACGAGTAATAGCATTACTGTACTTGCTAATAAATGTCCGTTAGAACGGTGATAAATATAACGCTGCCATAAAATTTCTAGGTTGGTGCGATCGCTAGAATTAATCTCAGGTAATTGATCATGCCATTCTGGAAAAAAATCCTCAGATTTACTTCGGGTTAGTCCAAATCGTGTTTCTGCTTCAGAGATAGTGGTGATAGTTTCAGTAACGGCTAATCCTTGCATAGTATATTTATTTATGTTTGACTCGTTGTGTTTATATCGTAATTGCAACTTTTTCAACTACGATAAAATAATTTCAGCTACCCCAGTGTGAAAAATTATGATTAACCCTCAAATTTTGGAAGCAATCAAGGAAATGCCTAATGTCCAAAGACTAGAGATGATTGAATTTGCATTACAACTCATCCGTGAAGAAATGCAGAAACCCAAAAAACTTAGCTTAACTGCTGCTGCTGAAATTATGCGTTCCTACTATGAAGAAGGAAGCAGATTGACAGAGTTTGTTGATAGTTGTGATGAAAATTTTTATGAATATCATGATTATGCATAGAGGTCAAATTTGGCTGTATAATGCCGATCCCACAGTAGGTGATGAAATTAGTAAAATTCGACCTTGTGTAATAGTTAGTAATGATGATTTAGGTATTTTACGCTTGAAGGTTGTTGTACCAATTACAGGATGGAATGAAGTCTTTGTACAAATACCCTGGATGATACAGATTGAACCAACACAAGAGAATAATTTAAGCAAGTCATCCGCAGTAGATACTTTTCAAGTGCGTTCAGTTTCTCAACAACGACTAATCAAGCAAGTTGGAACAGTTTCCGATGAAATAATCAAAGAAATTACTAATGCTTTAGCTATGGTTTTGAATATCAACTGTTAGTATAATACTATACTCTTGGTCACTGCAACTTTATTTACCAACTTGGGTAAAAGGTTCGGGTATGGGTTGTCCATCTTCTTTCAATACTTCTAGATACAGTGCGATCGCTTCTTTAATATTTTCCTGTACTTCTGCTAAAGTATCGCCAATGCTGACACAACCAGGTAAGTCAGGAACATAAGCGCCCCAGTTTGTTTGGCCACGTTCGTAGATGACTGTGTACTCAATCATTTTTTCGTTCATAATTTTGCTTGATTCCAAATTGATGAGAGTGTACCGACTGGAATGTCATCACTTGGTTTTCCGGGTACAACTACGATACCTGATTTACTTTGATGTTTAAGAATACGATGACTACCTCTGGTGCGATCTATATACCAACCATCTTCTTCCAGGATTTTGAGAACTTCTTTAACCTTCATAATTTACAAGCAGACTATTTACTATCATAACTTGATTAGTGATTCACCACCTGGTATTGACTCATAATCAATAAAAGTAAACAAATTGTATGACAGCGTTACATAATAGCTGTATAAATTATGTTTCGCGCCAAGACGTAAAAGCGTAAACTTTAAGACTCTTTGTGTAATAATTCTGATACACATTATTTAATGGGCTATAGGGTTTGTGACTTTGACAAAAATTACCCCTGGACAACCACTGACTGATACGCAAAGAAATGGCTTACAGTTAGTATCCCTGTGGGGTGGGGGTAAACGTGATGTTGTTTTAGCGATTGATGTCACGGAAAGTGTAGGTTTAAATGATCAAGGCCGGATTCGTTTACGTCAGATAGTGGCAGACAGTCTCAAACCTGGTGATTCTGTTTATGTTGTTCCCTTTGCTCAAGATTTAGTTTTTGATGAGATTATATCTGTTGAAAATCCATTAGGAAAACCTATATATTTTAGAGATAAAAATTCAGAAAATATTAATAAAGTATTAGCAAAAATTCCTTTTAATTCTGACCCTAACCGCTATGGTACAGATATTCAAAAAGCAGAGTTAACAGTATATCAAGGTATTGCCCAGATAAATCAAAATCGAGTTTCCAAAAATCAACCAATTAAGCCACAATCGGTTGTTTGGATTACTGATGCACCGTTATCTACTAAACCAGGAATTACTTCCGAAGTTTGGATAGAAACTCCTGCTAATAGTCCTTTCAGAATTGCGACATCACCGGAAAGTCAAGAAAGACAGGGTTGGATTAAGGCTTTATCATTCAAAGAGCGATCGCTCATCATTAAAAACCAAGACAATAAAGATTATAAACTATCTGTAGTGGATCTTAATCCTACAGTTCAAGAAATTTGCACACCAGCACCAGGAGGACAAGAAACTTGTTTAGTTAATCCTTATTTACTCAAACAGTTATGGCTACCAAGTTTAATTTTACTATTAATACTTGCATCAATGCTAGGGAGTATATTAAAATATGCTAAATTACAGAAAAAATGGGATTTGCGAGTTAAATTTGAAAGTAATGGAGAATATGAAGAACATAGACTACCCAACAATAAAAAAATTGCCATTGGTGAATATGATCCTACCTGTATAGATTCTATTGACTGTCCAGGTGGAGAAATCAGAGCTTATTTAGAACGGAAAGGAGAAAAACTTTATTTAGTTCCCAAGGAAGATACAAAAATTCAACTTAACAACAAAAAAGTTACATCACGAACTCTCATATTAAGTGCTAACTTTACCCTAAATTGCTGACGGGATGACAAAAATGGTTAAGATGCAGACAGAATAAGCCTCATAGCTCTCTCACCCTGTTGATAATACTTC
>JAKOGY010000169.1 GCA_028658405.1 Dolichospermum sp. ST_sed8
TAAAAACATGAGATTGAAATAATGACACTGTTTTTTTCGGGCTACGCATCTTGTAAAAACATCTTTTTTTTGACTGAGCTTGAAACTGGTGCAAATGAGTGTTTCTTATGTGTTCCCTGTTCCCTTCTTTTGTAAATTTAAACCATCGCTTTTTCAACTTTTAACCATTGTAAATATGATTTACAATGGTTAAAACCCCTGTAGAGACATTTCACGGAACGGCTCTACACAAACGGATAAATTGCATCTTCATCAAGAAACGGTATTACAAAGGCTTTTGCACTGGTATACCAACAGCACGGGGAAAACTAATTGGTGTGTTGGTTACTTTTCTTAAATAAAGACAATGACGAATACTATTACTCAAAGGCGTGGAAAATTCTTCAATTAATTCAATTACTCCACCCAATTGGATGACAGCATTTTCTAAACTCTCATTTTCCTCTTGAGTCCAAGTGCCGCGATAAATTACCGCTAAACCACCTTTTTTAACTAAAGGTAATGTATATTCAGCACAAACAGAAACATTACTTACTGCTCGAATTACAGCTACATCATAATGTTGTCTGTGTTCATATTCTTGACCTATTTCTTCGGCTCTTCCTAGTAAAGTTTTGGCATTACTAATAGCAAGTATAGATAAAATTTCTTCAATAAAAGTTATTTTCTTGCGTGTAGAATCTAAGAGTGTCACTTGAGAATTAGGAAAAAGTAGAGAAATTGGAATACCAGGAAAACCTGCACCTGTACCAATATCAATTATCCGCTTACTCTTTTCAATACCGGGGATAAAATGTTGTTTTGGTGCAATTCCGCGCAAAGAATCCCAAAGATGTTTTTCCCAAAATTCTTCAGGTTCAGTAATGCGAGTTAAGTTAAGTTGGCGATTTCCGGCAATGATCAATTGATAAAGTTGTTGAAATTTATCTTCTTGAGCATTTGTAGGTTGCCAATTTAAAGTTTTTTGCCATATTTCCACCATTTCTGGCAAATTAGTTATTGGTGAAGATTCTAAATCCATGAGTATTTAATAAATTTTTTGTATTCTTATTGGTAATTGGTAATTGGTAATTGGTAATTGGTAATTGGTTAATTTTCTTGCTAACTCCGGACTCCTGACTCCGGACTCCTGACTCCTGATGTTAAAACACCATGATCTAATGTCCAACAATAATCAGCTATTGGTAACATATCACCAGCGTCATGTGTTACAACTAGCAATGTCCAATCTTTTTTTAGTTTGGCTAATAAATTCACCAATTGGCGACGCATTGACCAATCTAAACCCGCTGTAGGTTCATCTAATAATAATACATTGGGTTGACGAATTAATTGTACCGCTAAAGCTAAACGTCGCTGTTGTCCACCGCTTAAAGCGTGGGGTGATGCAGATAAAGATAAATGATCTAGTCCAACCTCTGTTAATGCTTGTTTAACTTGTTCTGTTCCTAATTCGGGATGTCCTAAGCGCAATTCTTCTAAAATTGTCCCCCCGCAAAAGTGTCGTTCAGGAAATTGAAAGACTATTCCTGCTAACTGTTGTAGTTGTTCGTCTATGAGTCCCTGTTCCCTCCAAAAAACTCCACCAGCAGTGGGATTAGCTAATCCAGATAAAATTTCTAATAAGGTACTTTTACCCGAACCACTAGGACCAATGATTAAACCTAGTTTCTGGGGTGGTAATTCTAAATTTATAGCTTGGAGAATTGGTTTTGGGCAAGCTGTGGGATGATAAGTTAGATTTTTAAGATAGAGCATTTATTAAGATTACCAAGTTATGGAAAATTTTGGTGCGGATGGAAATAGACGTAATTTATAATTCACTACTTTGGCATTTTAGGTAATAGATACAACAACTTCAACCGTAATTATTATGAGGGTTGCCATGTTTAAACAGTTTTCAATGCCTCAATTTATGATATTCTGGCGATCGCCTGCATTTTTAAAAGTGACTGTGACTACTTCAATCCTTTTAAATATTTTGGTAAATCCCTCCTTTGCGGGTGATCCATTTCGCTCTCGAGAACCGCATAAAATTGGGAACCAGACGGAAGCCGCTTTTAATGCTATTTTTCAACAAGGAAATTACCCAGTAGCCAAAGATGCTTTGCAAAAAGCCGTCTCTAGTGAAGCCAATGAACCTTTAATTTACGCTATCCAGGCCTCTTTAGCATATCAAAATCAAGATTTGGCTAGTTTAGAAAAATACAGTAGAAAAACTTTGGAAACTGGACAAAATCTCGTCGCTAGTGACCCATTGCGTGGTAATTTATACACCGCTGTTGGTCATTTTTTGGAAGGGGCGACAATTTTGACTAGGGAAGGAACTGTAAGTGGTGCAGCACAGGCTTTGACTAGATTGCGAAAAGTCTATACATATCTTGACAGAGCCGAGGAGATTTCTGCCAATGATCCAGAGTTAAACTTAATTCGTGGCTATATGGATTTAATGTTAGCTGTGAATTTACCTTTTACTAGTCCAGATGATGCTATTGAAAAGTTACAAAAAAATGCAGCTCCTAGTTATTTAGTAGATAGAGGTGTTGCTTTAGCATATCGAGACTTAAAACAACACTCCCAGGCTTTAGATTATGTCAACCGCGCTTTAAAAACAACTGCTGACAACCCAGAAATTTATTATCTTAAAGCCCAAATTCTCCATGAAAAGGGGAAAGCAGAAAAAAGCCAGAATTTAATTAAGGAAGCAATAGCTAATTTTGACAAAGCATTAGCCAAAAAATCCCAACTTCCTGCTAATTTAGTTAAACAAATCGAATTTGAACGCAATAAAGCTGTTAAAAGTCATTAGTCATTACCCATTACCCATTACCCATTACCCATTACCCATTACCCATTACCCATTACCCATTAAAAAAATGCAAATACAATTCCGCGAGTTTAATCCTTTTGATGTTTGGATTTGGTTGAAGTTCAGCAATGTTCCTTCCCAACGGGAAAAACAATATGTAGAAGAAGTCTTCAATTCCTGGTTTTATCTCGGTAAATTGGGGGGATTTAATGCGGAAAATCTGCAAATCCAAGATACAGGACTTGATATCAGCTATATGGATTATGATGCAAAAGGTTATGATAAGAGCTTCATGGCTTTAATGCACAACATGGGTGAGTTTGAATATGAAGGAGAATGGGGGCGTTGTTGGTTTGATTTAGGCACAAGTGATGCGATCGCCTTAGATATTCTTATTAACGCCCTAACTCAATTAACTGAAGAATATGTCACTATTGAAGAACTATATATTGGTGGTGAAAATTCAGATTGGTCTATAGAAGATAGTGAAAGTCGCCCCACCTCAATTTACGATAATGAATAACAATCATGAATAAAGAAGGTCAAATTCGGGTAATTGTTTTAGCACTCATTCGAGATAGTAATAGAATATTTGTTTCTGAAGGTAATGATCCTACTAAACAATCAATATTCTATCGGGCTTTAGGTGGTGGTGTAGAATTTGGTGAAACAAGCCGCATAGCTTTAGAGAGAGAATTTCAAGAAGAAATTCAAGCTGAATTAACCAATATTCGCTATCTAAGTTGTATTGAAAACCTCTTTACTTTTGACGGTAGACAAGGACATGAAATCATTCAACTATATGAATGTGATTTTGCAGATCCTAAATTTTATCAAATCGAGAGTTTAACATTTTCAGAAACACCAGAACGTCAACATCGCGCATTGTGGATAGATATTTCTCGCTTCAAATCTGGTGAATTAAGATTAGTTCCTGAAGTATTCTTTGATTATTTGTAACCCTAGATCCCCGACTTCTTTTTCTATCTTGTCAGTAAATAATCAATTAAGTTGAGAAGTCGGGGATCTGATTGCTATAGTAGAAATAAAGGTAAATACAGGAAGTTAATTATGACCTTACAATTAGCACAACCACGCCTTAAAACTTTTCGTCTCAATGTTTCTCAATACCATCAAATGAGCGAAGCCGGTATTTTCTCAGAAAATGATAAAGTAGAACTGATTAATGGAGAAATTATAGAAATGTCACCAATTGGTAGAAGACACGCAGCTTGTGTTGACCGGATTAATCGCTTATTTAGCAATATTCTGGGAATTAAAGTCATAGTTAGGGTACAAAATCCAATTATCTTAAATAACTTATCTGAACCTGAACCAGATATAGCATTACTGAAACCTCGCGCAGATTTCTATGAATCTGGACACCCTCAACCCCAAGACATATTCCTATTAATTGAAGTTGCAGATAGTAGTCTAGAATATGATAGAGATGTAAAAATTCCTCTCTATGCTAGTAGTGGGATTTCTGAAGTTTGGTTAGTTGATATTTATGAACAAGTAATTATTGTTTATCGCTATCCTAGCGAAAATGGTTATAGCGACATTCAAACATTAAGTCGCGGGGAGAAATTATCAATTCAAACATTCCCCGAAATTAATTTAGTTGTGAATGATATTTTAGGATCAATAAGTGCATAGTAAATCCACAAATAACATGAAGATCGCATATTTCAATCTTAGTTATTTGGATTGCAGAATTATTAATCAAAGCAATAATGTTTTTTTACGTCGCTGGTAATTTCCCATGTACATGACATCCCAGCCGGAAAAGTTACTAAATCGCCTTCACCCATTTTTACCGCTTGTCCTCCATTAGGAGTGACAATAACATTACCTGCTAAAAAGTAGCAAGTTTCTTGATCATCGTAAGTCCAGGGAAATGTGGATATTTCTTTTTCCCATATTGGCCAGTTGAATACATCTAAGTTGTTGAGATATGCCAGACTTGGTTGATGTTCGACTTTAATTTCCATTTAATTGATTTGTATATTAACAGTAAGATTGAATGTCTTCTCCACACTTATCTACTAAATAACATAATGCGCGAAAACGCAAGCCTACGAATTGCTCATACAGTGGATTTATTTTGCACATAGGAGGAATATGGGCAATTGTTCGACCGAAAATAATAATATCACGCTCAAAGGGACATTGAGCAGGAATAACTTTAGCAATTAATCTAGCAAATTGAGGATCATTAATTTCGATTTCGTCGCACCACTGACGTAATTTCTGTAATAAATCAAACTTAGTTTTAACTGCAAGGTTGTCTTCAATGGGATTAACAAAACTAGAGAGAATTATCGGTTGAGTATTTGTTTTCAGCATGATTATAAATCCTATATGGATGAAATTGATAAAACTTTGCCAATGTAGCAACTTGCACAACCAATTATCTTGGGAATTTGCACGGAAGTTGAGAAACGGTAAAGTAGTTGAACTAATTTTTATTTAAACTGGCTTTGTGATGAATAACTGTTCAGTTGAATACAAAATAACAAAGAAAATATAAAAATGGTATAGTCTTAGCTTATGGATTCCTGATATTTAATATACTAATCTCATATATAAACATCCTAAGTCATGGTTTTGAAGCTGTACAGTCATCCCTAGTCTTCTCCTCCAGCTAGACTGTATAACCATTAGGAAACGATGACATTAATTTTAGGTGATAGAATATCAGAAAAAAAGTTATCCAAGTCACATTAAAGCAGGGAACAGGGAACATGGGAAAAATTTTCTTCTTTCTTCCTTCGTGTCCTTCGCTCCTTCGTGGTTCAGTAGGGGCGTATTGCTATACGCGCAAAGATAACAAAACTTCGCGCACCTCAACCAGTCTTCATAAAAAAAAGACTCTATGCGCTTTATTACCGCACGAGTCGCTTGTATCTCAGGTCTAAAGACACGCTCGCTTTACGCTTACCAAATACTCTTGTAAGATTTGGGTATTATAAACATCAGGAGTTAATAATTTCAGGTGTAAATTATGGTTAATACAATTTTTCTGACTCAATCTTCTGGATCAAAGATCACAAAGACGAATAAAGCCTTACCTATTAGTGAGTCCCAAAGACCACCATTACTACTATTTGCTAGTGGTGGACTGGTTGTAGCACTGGTTGCTGTCATTGTCTACGGTAAAATTTTAGTAAAGAATGGGAATAAAAAACTGCAATTTGAACAATTCCGCACGAGAGAATTAGAGAAAAAGCTAAAGTTAGCTTTAGAAAGTATTCGCAAAATGGAAACTAATCCAGATTTAGTTCACTCACGGGATTTTAACCTCGATTATCTGCGAATGCGGATGTCAGAAGAGGTATTCCATTTTGCTCTAGTTAATCAAATTAAAGTCAAAGTTAAAGATAAGATTTCTGAAGCACTGCGTCCTAGTCAAGCTAACCAAGGATCTGTGGGAATTTCTAGTAGTACTGGTAAGCAGGTAGATGAGACTTTCGAGATCGAGTATGAAACTGGTGTAGCACCTAATATTGTGAAGCGGGTGCTGTTCCGAGCGCAAATTCGGTTAATGAAGTTACCAACTCAAGCCACTTCTTCTACTATTAGTCAAATCATTAATTGTATAGAAACATACCTTAGTCCCAACGAAGATGATGATACTTGGCAACCTACTATTCAAGGTCGGATTGTTTATATACATTGGGATCAAAAGGCTAAACCTACACCGTTATTGGTACTAGAACAATCAAATGAAGGGGTGAATGTGACATTTAGAACTAGCCGTCAAACCCCTCTTAGGAAAAAACAGTAATAGAGTCAAGATCTAAATCAACCAACAATTAACAATCCCATAAAAAGCTGGTTTAATCTACTTTTTTAATTGTTAATTTTTAATTCCAAATAACTTGTATTTAAGAAGACGGATAACCCAAATTAGGAGTTGTGATTAGAAGTAGTATTTTGAGCATCACGGGTAAGAAGACCATCTTCCATTTCGACAATGCGATCAGCGATATCTAAGATTCGGTTATCATGAGTTACTAATAAGATCGTAGTTCCCTGTTCTTTAGCCAGATGCTGCATAATTTCTACTACATCACGTCCTGATTGTTTGTCTAATGCGGCTGTTGGTTCATCTGCTAATACTAAAGGAGGACGATTAACTAGAGCGCGAGCGATCGCTATTCTTTGCTTTTGTCCACCAGATAAATTATCTGGATAGTAGTTAATCCGTTCTTGTAAACCTACAGATGCAAGCATCTCTTCTGACTGAGAAATAGCTGCTGATTGGGAAATATTATTATTTAATTCCACAGCCATTTGCACATTTTGTCTAGCAGTTAAGAAACCCAATAAATTATGAGCTTGGAAAATATAGCCAATCTTCCGCCGGATATGTACTAATTTGCTTTGACTAGTACCAGATAGTTCATCACCTAAAAATTTTAAACTTCCTTCTTGTACCGATCTTAACCCACCAATCAGGCTTAATAACGTTGTTTTCCCTGAACCAGAAGGTCCAGTCATAATCACAATTTCTCCAGCATATATATCCAAATTAATGTCAAATAAAATCTGTTTTTTCAGAGATCCCTTGCCGTAGTAGTGATTGATATTTTTAATAGATATTACAGGTTCTTTGTTGATCATAATTAAGGAGTTTAGGAGTCACCGAGTCAGGAGTTAATGAACCACGAAGAGACGAAGAACACGAAGGAAGAAGGAAGAAGAAAGAAGAAGGAAGACAAGAATATGGCGTAAGTTAACTAACTATTGAAAATTCCCTAAGCAGCTTTTGTAATCTTCTTGTTTAAGAATTAATAGCAAATTAAAAAATATCTGCTGGATCAGCAGAGCTTAATTTACGCATAGCAATCATCCCTGAAATAAAACACATTAAAATAGTTAACATGATGACCATAATGGCGCGATCATAACTCATGAATATGGGTAAAAGTGTAGCATCTCTAGCAACATTGTACAAAACAAGAGCGCAAGCAAATCCAGGCACATAACCAACAACAGCTAACAGAAAAGCCTCTTGAAGAATCACCATTAATAAATAGTTTTGAGTGTAACCTATTGCTTTGAGAGTAGCATATTCAGATAAATGATCTGTAACTTCTGTATATAGAATTTGATAAACAATTACAGTTCCTACAATAAAACCCATAATTGTTCCTAATGTAAAAATAAAGCCAATAGCCGTACTACCTGCCCAATAATTTCTTTCAAATTCAATAAATTCTTCCTTAGTTAAAACATTGATATCTGTAGGTAGATAACTTCGCAATTCTTGAGCTACTTGGATAGAATCTGCACCTGGTTTTAATTTAATGATGCCAATATCAATTAATCCCCGTTGACGGTTATTGAAAATCCGCAAAAAGTTAACATCACTGGTAATTAAATTTCCATCTGCGCCAAAAGATGCCCCTAATGTAAATAATCCACCTACCTTAACTTGTCTTCTTCGCACTTCTGCTGTGACAACTTTTCCTTGATTAAAACTATCAGCGATAGGACCATACTCTACTCTGGAAGAACGGTCATATAAAACCACATCAGGAAGTTTGAGTTTATTTAAATTTTCATCTACTCCAGGTAAATCAAAAACATTAACTTCTGGATTCATGCCGAAAATCAAAATACTACGAGGGCGACCTGTAACGGGATTTCTCCAGCTTGTATAGTCTAAATATAAAGGATGTACTGACTGAACTTGTGGTAGATCTAATGCCTTATATAAGCGGCGTTGGGAAAAGGTTTTCATTGACAGAACAGCATTAGATTGACTGTTAATTAAAACCACATCTCCTGCCAAACTGCTGTGCATTCTCACGTTACTGTAATAGAGTGCATCCCGGAAACCTAGCTGCATGAACATTAAAATATCAGCAAAGGCAATACCGGACAAAGCTACCACTAAGCGAGTTTTTTCTCTTGTCAGTTGTAGCCAAGATAAAGGTATTTTTAATGCCATTTTCTCAACCTTCTCATCTGGATACTAATTAAGTAGTTAAACATCAATATTTTTTAAAGCAATAGGAAGTTAATTCTCATTAATTTCGACCGTAACTTTAGCATTAGTTAAACCAGAAACTTGCTTGGTAAATTCTGGAGATAAGGCAATTTTTACTTCGACAACTCTGGCATCAATATCTGCGGCTGGATCATTATTTAGGACATCTTTCTTGCCAATTTTTCGACCAATTGAGGTAATTCTGCCTTTTAATTGCCCACTAAATGCGCCGTTATTACTAGAGATAGTAGCAGTTTGACCTAAACGCACCTTATTAATACTATCTTCAGGAACTTCTGCGACTACAAACATTTGATCTGTTTGACCAATTTCCGCAATTCCATTTGCGCTCATCATTTCCCCTGATTTGGTATGAATTTTTAATATTTCACCCGAACTAGGAGCTTTAACATAGCTTTGCTGAAGTTCTACTTGAGCTTTTCTCATTAAAGCAATGGCATTAGTCACTTGAGCTTGAGCTACTTGGACATTTAGCGGACTAACTACTAAAATTCTGCTCAATCTTTCTCTCTCTTCATCTATTTGCCTTTGCAAAGTAGCTACGGTTTTGTTACGATTGGCTGTAGCTTCAATTAACTGCTGCTGTAAAGTCGCTAAAGTTTTAATTTGATTAGCTCTAGCTTCAGAAACTTGTTGTCGGATTGTGTCTATTGCCCGTCTTAAACTAGCTTCACTTTCGATGAATTGTTGATTAGTCGTAATTGCGCTTAAACGTCGGCGATCGCGTTCTTGCTGAGAAATAGCACCTTGTTTGTATAAAAAATCATAGCGTCCAGCATCTACTTGAGCATTCCGGCGTTCGGCTCTAATCCGCGCAACGTTAGCTTTTAAAGAGTTTCTTTGTCCCATTAGTTCGGCTTCTAGTCGCATAACTCCCGCTTCTTGGGCAACTTTTTCGCCACTTAACTGGGCAGCAATTCGGCTAATTGTCGCTTGTTGGGACTCTTTTTCCCCAGCTAATTGTGCCTGCAATCGAGAAATAACGAATCTTTGTGCTTGAGCATCTCTTGGTGGACCGGCGCTCACTTGGGCTAAATTTGCCCGGGATTCTTGTAGTTTAGCTTTGGCTTCTTCCACCACTGCCATGTTAGTATCTCGGCTATCTAAAATGGCCACAACCTGCCCTTGTTGTACTCGTTGCCCTTCTCTAACTAAAAGTTGCTGTACTCGTGAACTGCCTGATAAACCGGCCGGAGCAGCAAGTTTAATTACTTCTCCTCTTGGTTCTAAGCGTCCTATAGCACTAATAGAATTAGGAACTGGTGCTACAGATACAGCAGAAGTCAGTTTTTTTAATTGTTCCATTCTGGCTGTAGCGAGAAACCCGGCAGCTATAGCTACTGGTAGGGCTATGGCAATACCTAACCAAATTTTAGGCTGCTCAAGTGCTTTTTCTGGAGATTTTGGTTTTTCATTCACCCTTGACATGATATTTAACCTATTTATCTGAATTGTGGTGATGAAACTAAAAAAGTAAATTAGCTTTCAGAGGGAACAGGGAACGGGCAACAGGGAATAGGCACACCGGAACAGGAAAAACTCATGTTTAAAAACATGAGATTGAAATAATGACACTGTTTTTTTCGGGCTACGCATCTTGTAAAAACATCTTTTTTTTGACTGAAGCTCTAAACTGGTGCAAATGAGTGTTTCTTATCTGTTCCCTGTTCCCTTCTTTTGTCATTAAATAAGTCCCTCAAAGTCTTAATTTAAGACTTAGTTATGAACTTAGTAAATCATTAAAATTCACAGCAAATTTGATGCAAGATTTACACCTTTTTAGGCTTTTGTTTTGGCAATTTTATAATTGTTGTTAGGAGATGATAACTTTACATAAACTACACTTTGTGGTTATTCAAGTGTATTATCTTGACATGAAAATTCCCGTTTCAAAGCAACCTGGTATACAATTGGTAGATTTAATAAATCACAGTGATCAATAAAGGTTTCAAACTCCCATTATCAGGATTAATTGAGGAGGAATTGAGAGTTTTTCTGAAATTACTGATAACTTAAAAAACATCCGGTTAATTTACTACGTTTGTTCGGAAAGATCAAGAAGGTTTAAAATTTACACAAGGATATAAAAATAGGTGAGAATTTTACAAATTACCAGTCTCAACTAGATAACTAGAAATTTGACTGATTAACGTTAGTTTTCTCTCCTAGAAGTATCGGTGGTGATTACTTCATGTAAATTCTACATTTATCAATTGAGAGAAAACGTAACGCAGTTTACAAATAGAGGAATAGCAAACTATGATTTTCTTGATTATTGTGATTGATATGATGATCTTTGATGTGATTTTTCAGATAATCATCTAAATCATAATAATCATTGTATGATTTTATAGAAATTTGCCGGAAATTACGTCGGTAATTCTGGTAAATCAAATAAAACTGTAGTCATATAATTTTCTGCCCAATCTGAACCAAAAGCCTTTTCTAAAACTCTACGGGTTTTATCATTTTGTTGTTGTTTGGTACAATAATTATGTTGTCCAGCAATAATTTGAGCTACTTTTTCCGGTGCAACTGGACTAGATGCGATCGCTTGTGTACAATGAATCTCTAAAAATGATTCTACGTGAGACAAAAACATTGTTTCTTCTTCTGGAGACGCAGGACGAATAAAAAGACAAAAATCAGAAAATATATTTCCCCATTCTGGTAATTCACGCGGTTGTGAAAAGTTGGATGTGGTTAATTTACTAAGTTGAGAATTATAACCATCTGGTAAAATCCGCTCTAAGTTTACAGGTGAACCTCTTCAATGCGCTGGGGCGTT
>JAKOGY010000016.1 GCA_028658405.1 Dolichospermum sp. ST_sed8
GTAATTGGTAATTGGTAATTGGTAATTGGTAATTGGTAATTGGTAATTGGTAATTGGTAATTGGTAATTGGTAATTGACAACTGACAACTGACTACTGACTACTGACTACTGACTACTGACTACTGACTACTGACTACTGACAAAAAATGACCAATTAAATATAGAGAACCACATAATACAACTTGATTATCTGTGGAAGTAAAAGCAGCATCTAACGCTGAAAATACATCTGGATAGGTTTTACAAAGTTGCAATTCTGGACAAATTGAAAATGCTAACTTAGATAATTCTCCTAAGTCTGCTGAATTGCTATCGGGGACTGGCACTAAATATATTTTATCTCCTGGTCTGAGAAGTTCCTGAAAAATATCACCATGATCTTTAGTGGCTAACATTCCCATTACCCAAGTTATATTTTTGGGATTGAGACTATCTACATAATGACGTAAAACTGTGGCTGAAGCTGGGTTATGTGCGCCGTCAATGAGGAGTTTATGGTTTTTCCAAGTTATCCATTGCATTCTTCCTGGCCACTTGGTTTTACCCATTCCGTCAATAATAGCTTGTTCAGAAATTTGCCAATTTTGTTTTTGCAGGATTTCTAAAGCTGCTAATGCTAAAGCGGAATTATGTAATTGAATTTGTCCCTGTAATGGTAAGGGATATTTTATTATTTCAGAACTTTCTATTTTTTGATATTCTGCCCAATCTTGATTAATTTGACGAGATGGTTCAGGGGTAAAAATCGGGCATTGTAATTCTAGGATACGCGATCGCACCACTTTTTCTGCATCTGCTGGCAATGAACCCATTACCACTGGACAGCCCGGTTTAATAATTCCCGCTTTTTCTCTGGCAATATGGGCTACAGTGGGGCCAAGTTGTTGCCAATGTTCCCGACTAATAGAAGTAATAATCGTTACTAATGGCTGATCACAAACATTAGTAGCATCTAAACGCCCGCCTAATCCTACTTCAATGACAGCAATATCAACTTGTTGCTGGGCAAAATATAACCAAGCCGCAGCAGTAATAACTTCAAATTGAGTCGGTGATTCTTCTTCAGGATTAATAATTGCTTGAATCTGCTGTATCAATTCACACAGTTTATTATCATCAATGGGTTGCTCATTAACACAGATGCGTTCTGTCCAATTAATTAAATGGGGCGATGTGTAGCGTCCGGTTTTATAACCTGCCTCAGTAAGTACCGCAGACAGGTAAGCACAAACAGAACCTTTACCATTAGTACCAGCTACATGAATAATTGGTACTTGGTGATGGGGATTTTCCAGCTTTGCCAATAAATCAACAATGCGGGATAACCCCAAATTCACACCAAAATGCTGAAAAGATTGGAGTAGAGAATCTATGTTCATGGTAATTGGTAATTAAACCCCGTCTAAGATGAAAACCATAGTTATTGAAAGTAGTGGGAGCATCTTGCTCCCTGCTGTGAGGTAGCGAGCAAGATGCTTGCATTACTTGAGGTCTCAAAGTCTAAGATGAAAACCATAGTTATTGAAAGTAATGGGAGCATCTTGCTCCCTGCTGTGAGGTAGCGAGCAAGATGCTTGCATTACTTGAGGTCTCAAAGTCTAAGATGAAAACCATAGTTATTGAAAGTAATGGGAGCATCTTGCTCCCTGCTGTGAGGTAGCGAGCAAGATGCTCGCATTACTTGAGGTCTCAAAATGGATGAGGTTTAATAATGATTAATTATCAATTATCAATTAACCAAATTAAGCTTCTCTGCTCAAAAAGTTTTGTATTTGTCTGATAGCAGCAGCGCCGATATTGAAAGCAGCCCAACTAGCAGCAATCACTATAGGTGCTAAAACAATTACTACGCGATTATCAACGTCCATACTAGAATCCCTCTGTAAATTAAAAAAACTTTAAGTTTTGTCAACAGTTCTCACTTTTATTTTTATCTAAAGTGCGGATTTTTTCCCAGATTCTCTGTAAAGAATAATTAAATGTTGTTAGTCATTAGTCATTGGGCATTGGGCATTGGGCATTGGGCATTGGTTCAGTTGTCTGGGAAGAATTTTTACCAATTACCTATTATTCATTAGCAGCGTGAAGAAGGGCTAATTGATGGTATTTTTCAGCGTGTTCGATGAGTTCGGTGATTTCGGTGTCTGTGAGTTGACGGACTACTTTACCGGGGAGGCCGACGACTAGAGAACCGGGGGGTACGTTTTTGGTGACTACTGCACCTGCGCCGATAATGCTGCCTGTGCCGACTTTCACACCGTTTAAGACGATTGCACCAATACCAATTAAACTACCACGTTCAATGTGAGCAGAATGTACCACAGCCCGATGGCCGATAGTGACATGATCTTCTAAGATCGTGGGGACACCTGGATCACAATGGAGAATTGCTCCATCTTGAATATTTGTACATTCGCCAATTTCGATCCGTTCTACATCACCTCTTACCACAGCCCCATACCAAACACTGGCTCTGGCTGCTATAGTCACAGAACCAACAATTGTGGCGTTGGCTGCCACAAAAGCAGCTTGAGAAAATTCTGGAGATTTCCAGTCAGAAGAGATAGACACGATAGAATATGGATATGGAACCTGTGGAACACTGGAGAGACTTCAACCTTTAGCGCTGGTTGTAAAATCAGAATATCACGGATTGAGACTTCTATCGTCAGGCAGTTGTAAAACTTGTTTTCAGGCACTATCTTCATTTTATGTAGCAGAGAACAAGTTATCTAAAGTTGGAGCAGGAGTGTAAACTTAAACTTACTGGTGCTGACACAAAAACAATACTATGTTTATACGCACTTCATGATAAATCCAGGCTTTCAGTACCCGATTTTTGGCCCCGAAATACAGTGTCCTCACTGTCGCCAAACTATTTCGGCATTGACATTGACGGATACTTATTTGTGTCCCCGTCATGGCGCATTTGAAGCTGAACCCAAAACTGGGGAGTTGGTCCATTTACAGTCTGGTCGTCATTGGCGCAGATGGGATGGTGAATGGTATCGTCAACATACTCATCCTGATGGGATTCGGTTTGAAATTCACGAAGCTTTAGATAAGCTTTATACTCAAGGTTATCGTGCCACTAGAATCATTGTTGCTCAACGTTATCAGGAGTTGATGAGTGGCTATCTGGAACGCAGTACACCTTGGCGTTCTGGACAGGGTGAGGTGACTACAGGGGCTAAATTATATGGCTTACCTGTAGAGTTTAGCCCTGATTCTGTTGCCGAACCTTGCTGGGATGTAATTAACTTTGATTTGGATAAAGAACCTGGTGTGCCGGTGCGTTACCCCTATTTCCGCTTGTTTGAGTAATGGTCAGTGGTCAGTGGTCAGTGGTCAGTAGTCAGTAGTCAGTGGTCAGTGGTCAGTGGTCAGTGGTCAGTGGTCAGTGGTTCGTGATAATAAAAAACTAACAACTGACAACTGACAACTGACAACTGACAAAATTATGCACCATGCTTCTATTAGAACGGCAAATATCCATTTAGCGATCGCTTTTTATGAGCAACTAGGATTTACAGTGGGCGATCGCTTCACCACCGGTTATACTCTAGCTTGCTGGATGGAAGGTTTAGGTGGGAGAATTGAACTCATCCAAATTCCCCAACCACTACCCGCCCCCGATGCTTTTAATGATGAACATTATGTGGGCTATTATCATCTTGCTTTCGATGTGACACAGATCACACCAGATTTGCCTACTTGGTTAGAAAGTTTAAAAACACGGTTAGCTGGAATAGAAAGTTTACCACCTCTGAAAATTCTTTTAGAACCTATACAGCAGCAAATCGGCGATAACATCCTAGAAGTCGCATTTATCGCTGATTTTGACGGTTTGCCTCTGGAATTTTTACGGTTTTTGCATAAATCGGCTTGAAATTACTATTAATGCCTTTTGGGTGATATAACTTTTTTCCTTTTCAGGTACATTTTTAATTTCCGTGAGGTGCAGAAACATTTGCCCAATTTTTCTAGTCAATCAATATATGTAGCTTAAATTACATATAGCTATTCGCCAAAGATATGCCTTTTTCTTCGCTCGCACAACGACATCGTTTTTCTTTATTTATCTTGAGTATCTGGATAATAGCCGCTTTTGTGTTAAATCAAGATGCTGCTTTTAGCGGAGAAAGAACGGGTTTTCTGACCCATGCCGACAACTCCAAACCAGAAAAATCTGATAAAACACCAGTTGCTAAAGAAACACCAAACTTCGCTATTACAGCAAATGTTCGGAAAACAGTCCTTGATAATGGTTTAACTGTGATCACTAAGGAGGTTCATAATGCTCCTGTGGTGACAGTGCAAGTATGGTACAAATTTGGCTCAGGTCAAGAAGCACCTGGAGTTAATGGTATTGCTCATCAATTAGAACATATCATGTTTAAAGGTACTAGCAATCGTCCCATTCAATTTGGGCGGTTATTTAGTGCTTTAGGCAGTGATTCTAATGCTTTCACCAGTTATGACCAAACCGCATATTACAATACGGCCGAACGGGATAAACTCACGGCACTGTTGACATTAGAAGCGGATAGAATGCAAAACTCGCTGATTGATTCTCAACAGTTAGCTAGTGAGAAACGGGTCGTAATTTCTGAATTACAAGGTTATGAAAATAGCCCAGAATATCGTCTAAATCGCGCTGTGATGATGTCCACTTTTCCTAATCATCCCTATAGATTACCTATTGGTGGAACGAAGGCTGATGTGGAAAAATTCACAGTTGCCCAAGTGCGGGAATATTATCAAAAATTCTATAGTCCTGACAATGCTGTTTTGGTAATTGCGGGAGATTTTGACACCGCACGAACTTTAAAAAATGTCCAAGCTGTTTTTGGTAAAATTCCTAAGCGTCAATATTCACCCCATAAGCTTATAACTCCATTACCTGCCACTAAACCTGCACCTCCGATTAGATTGCAAGAACCGGGAGGGAATCCCTTACTACAACTAATTTACCCGCTTCCCCAAATCAATCAACCAGATATCCCAGCTTTGGAAGTCATGGATTACATTTTGACTGCGGGTAAAAATTCTTACTTATATCAAGAATTGGTAGCATCGGGTTTAGCTAATAATATTTCAGGAAATGTCGCTAGTTTACGTGCGGGTGGTTGGTATGAAATATTGGTGACGGCTGGGGGAAATCAGGATTTAACTAAAATTGATGCAGTTGTCATAAAGGCGTTAGGAAAACTTTCTAAAATCGGTGTCACAGCCGAGCAACTAGAAAGAGCAAAAACCCAATTAACAGCTTCAGTGATTTTGAATAACCGTGATATTACCAATCAAGCTATGCAATTGGGTAATGATCAAATCACAACGGATAATTATCAATATACAGATAACCACTTGGTAGATATTCGGAAAGTTCAAGTGGCTGATGTAATTAATGTTATCAATAAATATTTACAACCAGAAGCCCGGAAAGTTGGATTTTTTGAACCCACTCAAACAACACAAAGCACTCCTACCCAATCTTATTCAACGCAAACACCAGATAATTTTGCTGTTGATGTTGCTGTAGTTCCCACGGAGGTAAAGAAATATTTACCACCTTTAGATATATTACCCAAAACGGAAAAAAGACAAATCCCCGAACAGTTACAACTGGCTAATGGGTTACGTATATTACTTTTACCAGATAAAACTACACCTACAGTCACTTTAAGCGGATATATTAAAGCGGGAACAGAATTTGAGTCAGATAATCAAGGAGGATTAGCCTCTTTGGTGGCAGAAAATCTGATGAATGGCACGAAAAATAAAGATATGCGGACTATTGCCCAAGGATTAGACGCAAAAGGCGCAAATTTGGAGTTTGAAGCCTCTCGTGAAGGTGTGCGGATTAAAGGTAGTAGTTTAGCGGTGGATTTACCAGTTTTGCTGGAAACATTGACGGACGTAATTAGAAATAGTACATTTCCAGAAAAAGAGTTTGCGCTTTCACGTCAACAGGCTTTAACTTCCCTAGATTCAGATTTGGATGATCCTCAAAAGATTGCAAATCGCATCTTTGTTCAGTCTATTTATCCCAAGAAACACCCATTACATACCTTCCCGACAGCGGAGAGTATTGAACAAATTCAACGTCAAGATGTGATTGCTTTTAAAACCCAACATTATCGTCCTGATACTACAGTTTTAGCAATTGTGGGAGATTTTGATGTTAACAAAGTGCGATCGCTCATTCAAGCTCAATTAGGAAATTGGCAAGTTAAAGGGCAACCACCAACGGTAAAATATCCCATTGTGGGGATGCCGAAAAATGTAGTTAATGTTAATCCTGTTGTTCCTGGTAAACCCCAAGCGATTACTTACATGGGTTATACGGGAATTAATCGTCAAGATAAACGATTTTATGCGGCGATGATCTTGAATCAAATTCTCGGAGGTGATACATTATCCAGTAGACTAGGGGCAGAAGTGCGCGATCGCCAAGGCTTAACCTACGGAATTTATAGCAATTTCATCACAGGTAAAAATGTTGGTACATTTCTGATTGAAATGCAAACCAGTCCAGAAGACGCACGCAAAGCAATTTCCAGTACCCGCAACCTCCTGAAACAAGTTCATCAACAAGGTGTGACACCACAGGAAGTAGAAACAGCCAAACGCAATTTAATCAGCAATTACAATATTTCCTTGGCCAATCCCGAACAGTTAAGCCAGAAAATGGTAATGAATGAGGTTTATGGCTTAAATCAGGGAGAATTGCGCTCATTTATCAGCAAAATCGAGCAAGTTAACCTCAATCAAGTCAATCAAGCTGCGCGTGAACTACTTCATCCTGATAAAATTGTTGTTGTCACAGCCGGACCACAAATTCTGGCACATAAAAAGATTAAATAAACATTAGTCATGGATAATAGGAACAGGTGTGATTTACAATTATCCATTTAGCCATGAGTAACTTTTTAATTAAGGTCAACTACAATCTACCGCGAATCATCTGTATATTCTCCCTGGTAATTAGTCTAGTAATCACGGGTGCATTTCCAGCAACAGCAGAGAATCTATCTAATAATCTCTTAAAACAACCACCTATAGAAATTACGGTCAGCTTGGGTAATGCTGGTAATGAGTTAAAATTTGAGCCAAATCATTTAGAATTTATCTCAGGTAAACGCTACAATCTCAAATTAAATAATCCTAGCTCACAAAAACATTATTTTACAGCTAAAGACTTTGCCGATGCAATTTGGACACAAAAAGTCGAAGCCGGCAATGTAGAAATTAAAGGTAATATTCACGAATTGGAACTTAAACCTGGTGCAGAAGCGGAATGGGTATTTGTTCCCCTCAAACCAGGTAAATATGCTTTACGATGTACTATAGCTGGACACACAGAAGCAGGAATGAAGGGAGAAATTGTAATTAATTGATAATTTCTCACTATCAGAATCAGGATTTACAGGATTAACACAGATGAACATCTGTGTTTCTTTAGAGACGGAAAATACGTTAAGATATAGATATTTCTTCGCAATAAATCTCAACAACTTCACACATTATCGGTTAAGCACCTGTAATTTCTAAACTTCATGATGAATATTTTCACTAACTTGCTTTCTCAACCAGCCCAGCCAAAAGCCGAAAAACGACAACGCCGAGGGATTGAAATTAAATCAACCCGTGAAATCGAAATTATGCGGCAATCAGCGAGGATTGTGGCAACTGTGCTTAAAGAAATTTCTGAGCTAGTTCAACCAGGAATGACAACGGCTGATTTAGATGCTTTTGCTGAAAAACGTATCCGCGAAATGGATGCAACTCCTAGTTTTAAAGGCTATCACGGGTTTCCCGCTTCTATTTGCTCTAGTATTAATAATGAAGTTGTTCATGGTATTCCTAGCCGGAAAAAAGTAATTCGCACAGGAGATGTCTTAAAAGTTGATACAGGTGCTTATTATCAAGGTTTTCACGGTGATTCCTGTATTACTATCGCTGTAGGTAATGTGACTCCAGAAGCCGCGAGACTGATTAAAATAGCGGAAGAATCTTTATATAAAGGGATTGAACAGGTAAAAGCTGGTGTTCATTTGGTGGAAATCGCAGGTGCAATTGAAGACCATGTAAAAGCTCATGGTTATGCAGTGGTAGAACAATTTACTGGTCATGGTGTTGGTAGAAATTTACACGAAGAACCAGCGGTTTTTAACTATCGGACTCGTGATATACCAAATGTGAAGTTACGCTCAGGAATGACTTTAGCAATTGAACCAATTTTAAATGCTGGTTCTAAAAATACCAGAGTTTTAGCTGATAGATGGACTGCGGTAACAGTTGATAATGCTTTATCTGCTCAGTTTGAACATACTGTATTAGTGACAGATAGTGGTTATGAGATTTTGACTGATAGAGCGCTAGTTTAAGTCTGAGTTAAAGATTTCAGCCGTTGGGATAAGATGTAAATTATTTTCATATTTCAGCTTTCATAAATATTTTGTTAACAGTATCCAAATTATTGGCATAATTAAAGGATACTGTTATGGCGATTTTCGGTTGAGTGAAATACAAGAACCCCAACCCCAACCCCCTGACAGGTGTAGGTTTTTTACAATTGGGTTTTATGCAGGACGAAAGAAGACAAGGAAGGAAAGTAGACAAGGAAGTATGAACAGAAAGAAGCGGAAAATTCTGCCCGCTATGTTCCCTGTGGGAGCAATCATCACTTATTACCAATTAGCCAACTTTCTGGATGATTAATCAGTTTTAATTATTCTTTCTTCTTCATGCTTGTCCTAAGTTCACTAAATAAAGGTAGGGAAAAATGAATTCTCTACCACTTTTATTTGGCAGAGGAAATAACAGTTGTACGCCCATTTTTAATAATACCATTTATCACCGATAATCACGCTCCATATCACCACAGAAAGAAACAGCAACTTTGTAGCCAATGCGAATCCCAAAAAGTCGAGCTAATGGGTTTTTATTCCGTAAATAATGGGCTGATTCTATGCCTATTTTATCAATTGCATATTCACCTGTTTCTATATCAATAATTATCATTTTTCCGATATTTTCTTCTGTTTCTACTTGCTGACGAATACCATTGTCATATAATTCTTTGGCACGTTTTGCAACTTCTTCGCTGCTGAGGAGAATGGCTTGCATTTTATTTCATCCTTTTTCGTGATTATGTATTTATTGTACTTGATTTAGTAGTATAGTTTATCCTTCCTCAAGCCATTGTTCATAACCACAAATCAGCAATCTTTCCTTTAAATTAGCGATCGCTTCAGATGTGGGTATATCAACTGACTGTACCCGATATACATCATTAAAAACAACACTATAATCTTTAACACTATAGTAAGCTACAACTTCAGCTAAATTCCTATCTGACATTTCCTCACTAAGTAATGATAAAAGCGGTAAATAATATTGTGATTCTATCCCCTTGGGAAAAGCACATTGAATTAATTTATATGTACTTTGTAAATTTTCTTTATCTGTAATCATGGGATGAGCTACAATTACTATTAAATTAGTTAGCATAACTTTATGCCAGAAATTACACGATTTTACGGGATAATTATTAAAATTTTCTTTGGTGATCATCCTCCTCCACATTTTCATGCTGTTTATGGTGAATATAATGCTTTAGTTAGTATTGAATCTTTACAAATTATTGAAGGAGATTTACCCAGTCGGGCAGAAAAAATGGTAATAGAATGGGCTACATTATACCAGAAAGAACTACTCAAGATGTGGAACAGCCAAGATTTTACTAAACTTCCACCTTTAAAGTAATGGAGAATTTTTTATGAAACCTGATCGTATTGTTTCGGCTCAAGCTATTGATGATCGTACCTTGATTGTTAAGTTTACAAATAATGAAATCAAAAAATATAATATTTCTAAATTATTAGATAATCCTATGTTTGATCCTTTAAAAAATCCGGCATTTTTCAGGAATTTTACCATTGAGTCAGGCGGTTATGCTCTGGTTTGGAATGAGGACATTGATATTAGTGAATATGAACTTTGGCAAAATGGAATTAGTATTACCAATGAGGAAATAGTTGATAAATTCGACTCGGTACATCGCACTTCATTCACCATTCACTAACCAAGAGCGATCGCACTTCTTCCACAATTAGCTAACTGAAAGCGATCGCAAACCTACAATTCTAAAATTATTTTATTAAGTTTTACAAATTTTACAAATTTGCTACTATTTATCTCCAGATGTAGCGACAGTTCTAGCACAAATTTGTTGTCATAACAATCAGTTACCTCAAGGCGCACCAACTTCACCAATAATCACTAATATGATTTGTGCCAAAATGGATAGTCAATTGCAATGGTTGGCTAAAGATTGTAAATCTACTTATACAAGATATGCAGATGATATTACTTTTTCAACAACGTTACCTAAATTTCCTAATAAGTTAGCATATGTATTGACCGGAGAAGATACAGAAAAATTTTTTATTGGTAATCGTTTACTAGCAATTATTCATGAAAATGGATTTGAGGTAAATGAGCAGAAAATTAGACTCCAAGTGAAAGGTAATCATCAAGAAGTAACAGGATTAACTACTAATGTTTTTCCTAATGTTGATAGAAAATATGTACGTCAAGTTCGAGCAATGCTTTATGCTTGGGCTAAGTTTGGACTTGAAGCTGCGGAAAATGAATATTTTGAGAAATATGTATCTAAGTCAAGATTACCTATAAAACGAAAACTAGAATTTCAGCAGGTATTAAGGGGGAAAATTGAGTTTATAGGTATGGTTAAAGGTAAAGAAGATTCTATTTATCAAAAATATATGAACCAATATAAAATATTGGCTAGATTATCAATGTTCAACAACAATATTAACGATATTAAAGAGGGTAACGAGGATTAATTGATGGATAATCTACAAAAAACATTACTGGAACAAATAAATTTAAACTTACAAGGTATTTCTTCATATATAGAAAATTTATCTAGGGAAGAAATTAAATTAGATTCAAACCAAATATTTTTGATTGATTATTCAACCTATAAATGGCTAAATACATTACCATATCAAGATATTATAACAAGACTTGAAGAATATAATCAAAAATCAGTGAATGCTATCATGAAAAATGATTTTGTAGAGTATTGCCGTCAAGTATATCTACAAATAGAAATTTTGCTTGATAAATTGATAAGCTTAAAATTTGGTCAAGAAAAAACTGAAGATAATAATTATACTAAAATCAAAAAGTTAAAAGATTGTTTTAAACTTGTCAGGGGTGGAGAAAGAAATTTTCAAAGTCATGAAGACAAAGAATATAACTTAATTACTTATATTATGACAATCAGAGATATTGTTAGTCATACAAATTTTAATGGTAAATCACTAGCCGAGAGAGTTGAAAGTCAAGGTAAAGTTATAGAAATAAAATTAACAAACCTAGAAAAAATGAATAGTAATGTTGATTTATACGAACAAATAAAAATTATATTCTCTGAATTTGTAATTGATAAAAAATGGTTGAAGATTTACTATAAAAATGGAGAAACATATGCGTTTATTACAATGTATAAGTTAAAAGATACTTATTTCTTGGTAAACTCGGATCTGGTACTAAAACACAAACTCTTTCAGAGTTATTTTTCTTGTCTGTTAAATTAACAAATAAATATTTATTATCAGAAGTTTTTGCAATTGCGACATAAAAATGTTGGCCATTAGGAGGTGTATCAATTAAAAATACATCTCCTATGTTTATAGAAATACTAGACACTTAGCACCTCATCTAAATATGCTTCCCTCAGTGCTATTTGTCTAATTTCCTCAATTTCTTCCTGACTTTTACCAACATTTTTCAGAATATCTTCTACTGAAATGGGAATAGCAGAACCATGAGGATCTTTCCACTCTGGTAAATCATGAGTCCATTCAGCAACATGAAATGGATCAAGATGTCCAAAGCTTTGATATACCTCTTGAAGAATCTCCTCTTCTTCTTCGCATAGTTCATCATTTCCTGGATCTTTGACTAAGTAAACAAAGGTCTTATCACCAGGAGAAATATACTCAGACCAAAGAGGTAGAGCATCATCAATAGGTTTACCTTTAATTAGATCATAAACACCACTAAGAACAGGACTATATTTCATTGATACATAATGATCGCCTGTAATTGGTTGTTCTATTCTTTCTAACGCAATACGATCAGCTATATAGAGCATTTTTAGCAAGCCCAAATACTTCATAGGCTTACCATGCAGCTTCATAAGTATAGCTGCTGCTTCTACAGCTTTTTCTGGGTGAAACCGAAACTGGATAGGCATAATTATCCTTGAGTAGTAGTGTAGTACATCTATATTATAAATCTTGATCTGAAAACGCGAAAATTTATTATACAAATCTCAGACTATATCATTACTCAGTTTATTCCAACTTTGATCTTTTCCCTTCCCATCTTTGCGACTCTGCTCCTTAGCGTCTTTGCGCGAAACAAAAAATCTACTAACTTACACCAATTCTTCAGCTAAAAGCCTACCTTCAAATGGTTCATACTCATCTTCTAGTAACCATAACTTAGCTGCTTCATAATTATGACTAGAAAATACAACCTTATCACCCTGTTTAGGATCATAAATTTGACAAGCATAATCTAACTAAGAGCGATTCCTGCGGAGCGCTTCGCTATCGCTCTGCATTTTTGTTATTTTTAGGATAAAGTCAAGTATTTACTCATCTTCCTCATCTGCTTCTTCTAAATTTAAAAATGGTAACTCACTCTTAACTTCTAAAGAATTAGATTTTTCTAACTCTGTTGGTTGTGGAAACTCAGTAGATGTAAACAATTCACTTTTAATCACTTCATCAAATAAAGAAGATAAAGAGGGATATAAATCTACAGTAGCATCTAAAACCCAAAATAAATCAAGTAATTCATGATCAAATTGCCAAGTTTGAGGACGAATATCATCTAAAGGTGAAGACTTTTTACCAGCGCCGTCTCTCATTCTATAAGCTAACCAAGATTTGACAACTTCTAAACCAGAAACACTAAAATTATAAACTTCTGGACGGACATTTTCAAATACACCTAGACCAACTTTTAATTCTTGTGTACCGACATCATAAGAAAATTCTGTGGGATAATCATTTACTGTATTGGGTATTCCTTTTTGACAACGAACTCTACCAACAGGAATTTTACCTGGTTTTTTACCACTGGGAACAAACCTTTCACAATAGGTATGTAACCAAACTAAAGTGCGTCCTATTTCTACTACTTTAATAAATAAATTCCTATTTTTGGTAATGGAAATCCTTGGACCAGGTGTTTCTAGTTCATGCCAAAATTCTTTTACATATTTGGGAGTTGCAAGTATTCCATAACAGTAAGCGAAAAAGTTCTCTGGGGAAATATTGTAATTGAATTTATTACTAAGAATTTCTAAAACTCCATTAGTAATATTAGGTTCAGTAGCTTCAGAATTTCTCCACAGAGGAATAATATGTTTAGCACCAAAAGAACCACGAAAATGATCTAAATCAGGAATTAATGAAGTAGCAACTGCTGATGAACCATTACCTAAAACATTAGTTAATAAACTTGTCATATAAACTTGCTTATCACTGTGAGAACGCAGTAAACCAGGTTTAGCATAATCACAGAGTCTATTATCTAATAAAGCCCACTGACGATCAAAACTACGATAAGCATAACGAATTGGTTCTAGAGAAGGACTTTTAGGTAATAAGTTCGTAATAGGAGGTAATAATGTTCCATCTTCTAATGATTTATATTGTTTAGTAATTTTGCGGTCACGGGTTTCTTTAAACAGTTTTTTCTGTATTCCTGGGGATTTACTAGAATTAATCAAAGTTTGCCAACGCTCATTTAAAACTTCCTTATTTTCACCAATTGTCCATGTTCGTTTAAATTGCACTCCACCACTTTGCCAAGGAAATAAATCAGTTAACTTTGCCCAAGTTCCATAATCTGTATCACTAACAGGTAAAAATAAATCAGTCCAATTATTTGCACATTCTCGCCATTGTAAATCTTGAAAAGAATGAATATTCTCTAAACTTGCTAATTTTTCTTCAGTTGTACCATCAATTCTGGTAAAATGAACTTTAGCAGGAACTTCAGGTTGAGGTTGATTGTAACAAACACCAATAGCAATAGCCACAGGAGTTTGAATTGCAAATACATTTTCGGTTTTTCTTGCCCCTAAATTATCACCTTCTAAATCAATAATCCACAGTTCATCAAAAGTTTGACGCATGACTTTTCGCATTCCCGCAAATCCAGGACCACGCAAATAGGAAGAAGCAGTAATATAACTGATAATTCCGGCTCGATTTTCTGTATTCGCTTCAAAAACTTTCCACAATGCCCATCGCCAAAAATAAACATAGTCATTATATAAATTTTTGGCATGAACACCATCACCCATTGCTGTTAATGGTTCAAGAAAATCCTCTAAAATAGGACGTTTTTTGATCAATTGTTCATTTTCATCAATCTTTTGTTCATCATCTCCAAATCTTACCCATCCACCTTTTCTTTTTTGATTCATTAAATCATCTTCATCAATTGTTTGACGGTTATAAGGTGGATTTCCTAAACAAACCATCACTGGTGTATTTTGTTTAATTTTTTGAGCGCGTTTATATTCTTGTCCTAAAGATTTGTAAATTAAAGGTAAATTACCACTTAATTCCGCATAGGGAGATTCTAAAGTATCACTTAAATAAACATGAACACCATTTTCAGGTAAAGTACCACCTTCACTTAAAATCTGTTGAGTTAGACGTAAATGAGCAACAGCATAGGGACCAACTAAAATCTCAAAAGCGTGAATATTTGCCGCCGCATTTGTAGCAGCAGAAACTTTCATTCCTTTTCCTCTTAAATTACTAATTTGATCCAGTCCATGTTTAATAGCTGTTAAAATATAAGTACCTGTACCACAAGCGGGATCTAAGGTAATAACTTTATCATCTACAAAGGAAAATTCAGCATCAAAATGTTCTGCTAATAATTCGGCTACTAATCTCACTTGTGTTTTAATTACAGGAATGGGTGTATAATAAACACCTCTTTCTTTTCGCATTTTTGGATCATATTTAGCCAGAAAATCTTCATAAAAATATAACCAAGGATCTTCAAAACCATCTTTATTTAGTGCTGTAATATCAATAGCTGCAATTATTCTTTCTAATAAATTTACAGAAACTTCTATTTGTTCCCGTGCTGCTTCATCACCTAATATTTTTAAAGCATCAGCTAGTAAATTATGACCTGTTCTAATAGTTTTAACAGCTTGTGGTAAAGATAAATCATCTGCACCGGAAAATCTGGCTAATAACAGTGCATAAGTTAAGGTTTGAGCATAAGCATCTGCAAATTGTTGATTATCTGCATCAGGAAATAAATAATGTCGCCAATCTTTAGCAACTTGACTTAAATTAGATTCAGGATCTTCAAGAGCAGTTAAAACATCTTTTCTTAATAACCGACAAATAGGAGCAAGCATTTCTGCTAAAGCTTTAGGTGTAGAAGGAACAATTGGTTGCCAATTGAAAAAATCGCGTAATAATATTAATAAATCATTAGCATTTTGAGCAGTGATAGCTGATGCACCCTTAGCAGTAATATCTCCTGAAAATTTAATTGTCTTTCCTACTTTTTCACCTGTGCGATAAAGTCCCCAACTATTACCATCTGTATAAATCAAATTTGGGAGACTTTTAAACTTTTCCCATTGTTGTTTATCATCTCCTTTCAATTTATTAGGATCTGCGCCTTTTCCTGGTGCTTTTAATTCAATATATCCCATTAAAAGACCATTAATTGTTATTCCCAGATCTGGCCTTCCTGAAAGTACCTTTTCTCGGACTTCAGTAACTACTACAATAGATAAATTTAAAATACTTGCTGCTGATTTTAACAAATGTTCAATTGGTGATTTTAATTGATCTTCTGCACCAAAGGAGACAGAAGAAAGTGAAAATTTAGTAGTTAAATCTTTTGAATAGTCTTGAAGACTGGATAAAAATTGACTTTCAGCATTACTGTCCATATTACAAAAATCCTAATAATAATGTATGTCTAATCATCTTAGTATATATTTATTTGTAGGCTGTTATTAATACTGAAAACTATATTAAAATTAACAATCGCATATTCTTCTTTATCAAAAGTTATTAAATCTATCGCAAACATTAACTCCCCAACTTCACCAAAATTACCTAAAATCATATCCGTCCGCAAGCACCTGTTTCATTAATTTTAAAAGTCACTAACCAACCTGTAGGATATTTTTCCCGCGCTTTTTTTTCAGCAATACTGTCATCAACATCAATAAAATAATCAGCACTATTGGGTTCAATTACCATAAACCAATTGTAATGATCATTTATTAATTCAGGACGAACTCGATTAAAAACAACACGCGCTTTTTCTCCACGGGCATTTGTTGACTTGACAACTATTGATAAGATTAGTCTTAGAGACTTCCAATTTAAAAAATATCCCAAAATTTCTTGTAGTGCGGGCATCTGGTCCCCTAATAATACAAGGAGGGACCAGATACCATTGGATAGCGAAGCGCTGCTGCAAGCAGTTCATTTTTTTTGTGGAGTTCTCTTACCTTATCTTTTTCTATATCGCTACCAAGTAACCGTTTTGTGGTAACTGATACTTTTGTGATTAGTTTATCGTCTTCTAGTAAACAGTAAAATGGTTTTTCATTAGGCTTAGGTTCTATTTCTTTGATTTCATCTTTATTTGAAGGACAACGTAGACCATCAAACAATGTTTTGAGCCGAAATTCCAGCTGATTCAACTGACGGCAAAACGAATTTTCCAACCTTGTTTGTCTTTGAGTTCATCTAAAAAACGGGTAGCGAAGTTTATCCTTCCTCAAGCCACTTTTCATAACCACAAATCAGCAATCTTTCCTTTAAATTAGCGATCGCTTCAGATGTGGGTATATCAATTAACTGTACCCGATATACATCATTGAGAACAACACTATAATCTTTACCGCTATAGTAAGCTACAACTTCAGCTAAATTCCTATCTGACATTTCCTCACTGAGTAATGATAAAAGCGGTAAATAATATTGTGATTCTATCCCCTTGGGAAAAGCATTTTGAATTAATTTATATGTACTTTGTAGATGTGGTGAAATAGTGATTTGCATGATTAATTACCAGTTAAAGGAAAAGGTAGATGAATATATACATGAAAATCTACACCTTGAGCAGAAGCGGCTCTGACTGCTTTTGCATCTGCTGTGGTGGTGACAATATTTAGTTGATCACCTGTGCCTAATATAATAATATCGTTTATTCCTAATTTTCGTGTTGGTTGTAGGTTTAAAGCTCCACCCTCAGCTAACAAAAAGTGTTTCTTACTTACTAGCTATGGTAGTTGGTGAACACGAGAAAATACAGCATATGCGGGACTAGGTGCGCTAACTTCTTTCAAAAGAGCGATCGCCCTTGGATCACGAAAATGATGAGCAAGATGGGGGAGAATATGTACAAGAGCAAAGGCACTATATTCTCGACTAGGTTGACAGTGTTCTAATAGAAGTTGAATAGCTTGGTAATTACCAGTTTGTCTAGCAATTTCTAGTAGTGCCATCATGTCGTTAACACAATCATTTCGATGATTGACTAACTCTTTTCTTGTACCACGTTGAGAGTTAAAATCAAATATATCTTCAACGACTTGTCCCCGGGCATCAATTCCTTCAACTCTAGAACCAATTATTAAATCCCAAGAAAACCGTAGGTGTTTATTGATATCTATTTTCTTATCTGTTGGATTAATAAGTAAGGGATTATCATCTGCATCTAATGGAAATTTTGTACCTTTATGTCCAGCATCATTACATCTTTCGCATGAGAGCAGAAGATTAGTCCATTCAAAAGTTAAGTTAATACACCGTGAATTGCTTTTTGGACAAAAGTGTTCAATATCTCCATATCCTGTAGTAGTAACTTTACTTTCACAATAAGCACACTTACCATTAAATATTTTTTCTAAATCTTCTTTTATTTCTTTATGTCTGTACTTATTTGTAATTTTTTCGACTTCTTTTTCTGCTTGTGCTAATTCTTTTGGATTGATTATTGGTTGATTTTTTAAGATTTCTAAATTAGCTAGAGCTTGTTGTAATTTATGTAACCACTTATTACCATTTCGGTTTAAAACTTTTGGTGCTTCACTGGGTCTAGATACAGGAATCAAGGTAGATTCTCCTCCAAAAAAGCCTTAGTTCTAGCCTCTAAACTACCAGGTTCTGGTGGTCCACCAATTGGCTGTGCTGTTTGCATAAATTTTCTAAGTTCATCATACTCTTGCTGATTTTCTTCAGCAAGATTGTATCTATTTCTATCTAATTCATAGAAACGTTTAATTTTATTTTGTGTAGCAGGTGAATGAGTAGACTCTAAACCGAAAGCTGGACTTCTGAGTATATAATCAGCATCATAGGCAGAAATATTTTCTACTTGTCTAACTTCTACTTCACCATCTACCAGTTCTAAACGCAGAGTAAGTGCATCTTCTCCTCCACCGGCAGCTATAAGTGGACTATGAGTAGCGATAACAAATTGTAGATTTGGAAAAATATTTTGTAACCAACCAGCAATTTGTCTTTGCCAATATGGATGAAGATGAATATCTAATTCATCAATTAAAACTACACCTGAAGCCTGAGTGGGATCTTCTAAATCAGGAAATGCTTGCATTAATCGCCAAATTAAATCTCCAGCTAAGGCTATTACACTCCGATAACCATCAGACAAACCAATAGTTGGTACTTTGCAACCATTAACTAAAAATTTGATTTGACCATCAGTAGTCACTTCAGCAATTTTGGCATCTCCTGGAAGCAGACTTTCAATAACTTTTACCCCTATATCTCGCTTTTTAATTGCTTCATTATCGCCTTTGGCAATACGAAATTCTAGGTGAACCATCCACTGTTCAAAAGAGTTTATGGGTTTGTCTTCATCAAACTGTGTTCTAAAATTATTAGAACGTTTTGGGGAGTCTAAGCTAGGCAGTGTACTTTGGTTAATACGGTTTAATCTACGAAAAGCACCATAACCAACTGCAAACCACCCTTTAGTATTGGAAGCAAAAGCATTAGTTCTTAACCAACTGAGAAATCGAGAATTTTCTTCAATGAGTGCAGGTTCTGTATAGGTTTCTTTGTTATCTTTACCGACTTTAATTGTTGTAGGTGTTTCCCCCGTGACAAAGTATGAATAAGAAAAAATTTTAGTGATTTGCTTTTTGCCAAAAGTACCAGCATCTACTTCATCTTGATGCAGTACAGCACTAAGTTTTCCTGGTTTAGATGAATCGCTAACCCAACCTGTAGGCCGGGGAAGTAGTTCTTTTGCTGCTTCAGGTCCGGCTAAAAGTAGTGCCAATGCCTGAAGTAATGTACTTTTTCCTACTCCGTTTTCACCTAATAATGTAATCCAAGAGCAAGGTTTGACATTTTTACTTGTTGTACTATTACGAGTAAAGAATATTTTTTCTTCTCGAAAGCACTTGATATTACTAAGCGTTATGCTTTCCACCCACATTATTTATATCCTTGAGATTTTATATCAGCGGGGTATGACGTGGTATTGCTTGTCTTCATTGATTTTATCTAGTAAACTTCATCATGACTACCAATATCTACAAATACAGCATTTCCATCATCAGTGAAGTAAAATATCACTCTTGCATCATAATCTATACTAAAACTCCAGGAATTTTTAAGAGTTCCTGATAATTTGTGATTTTTTAAACTGGGTTCAAAAGGATCTGCTGTAAACTGCTCTAACTTTTGCCAAAAACGTGCTTCTAAATCTAGATTACCCTTAATGCGTTTTTTAAAAGCACGTTTAAATGAAGAACTAAAACTTACAATTATCATCACTCTTCCATCAATTGTTTTAATTCATCAATATTTTTAGAAAAAGTGAGTTCACCATTTTCTTCTTCTCGCTTTGCACTTTGCAAATTTTGGTAAATTTCCTCGCGGCGTTCTTCCCTCAAATATTGCTGCAATAACAATTGAATTTGTAACTTTTCTTCAATTGAAAAACCTTTTATCGCTTCTACCACATCAGTAAAAATCATAACTAGCAATACCTCCTGTTACTTATCTCATCTATTTAATATTTTAGCTGTATATAGGTTGAGTTGCAAAAACCCAAAGCTAATAAGATATTATATTTTGGGTTTTACTACGTTTACGCCACCCTACAACTAAAATTCTTTATTACATGAGTTTGAGTTATAAGGAACAGAGTTTGTTCCTGTTTTGTAGTTACCTTTAAGAAATTTGGATTCTGCATCTTTTAATAAATTGTCAGCATCTGATTTATTTAAGCCAGAACCAGCCACTAAATAGTGCAAGCCCCGGCTGTCTGAGCAAATTTGCATATTTGTATACAATTCATTCCTTCTCCAATCCTTACCTAATGCTTGTTCAGGACGTTTTTTTAAATCCTCTAAGTCTGTAGCTTGTCCTTCTAGAATGACAGCATAGAAGGGAATTGAAGGACTTGTAGTTGGATCATCTGGAGGCTTCGGTGTATTTGTTGTTTCCCCATTTGGCTGGACACTTATAGGACTTGTAGTTGGATCAGTCCTCGGATTCTTTTGAGACCAAGGACAAACTCCAGGCTCTAGATCCAAACATTTTCTAACATCTGGTTCGAACAAACTAATAATCCCTAAAAAATAGTAACCCCAATACCGATTACAGCTATTTTTTGGTCTTTTGTCCACATGATCTATTTCCTTGATTACCCTGGTTATAACTTTGACTCATAGCAATATATCAATATATAAATCTAAAAGATTAAATTATTGGAAAAAATAAATTTTTATGGTAATTTTTTCACAAAAAAAACGGTAAAGAACCGAAATCCTCTACCGTTCAATTAACAATTAAAAAACCTAATTAAGACTCAACAGGAGTTAACAACTCCCGTGTTCGTTGAGAACTAACTTGAACAATGCCATTTTCATCAACATCAACAAGAGCAGTATCGCCATCTTTGATGCGTCCAGACAGAATTTCTTCCGCCAGACTATCTTCCAATAAGCGCATAATTGCCCGACGTAATGGCCTTGCACCGTAGCTAGGACTATAACCCTCAGTTATCAAGCGATCCTTGAAGCGGTCTGTGACTTCTAAGACAATGCCTTTCTCCGTCAACCTACCAAACACTTCCTTCAACATGATTTCGGCAATTTGGGTAACTTCCAGCTTGTTCAACTGACGGAAGACGATAATTTCATCTAACCGGTTCAGGAACTCAGGACGGAAGTATTGCTTCAGTTCCTCATTCACCAAAGAGCGAATTCTGTTGTATTGTGTCTCAGTCGCATCTTCAGAGAATTCAAAGCCGATACCGCTACCACCTTTTTCAATTACCTTAGAACCAATGTTGGAAGTCAAAATCAGCAAGGTGTTCTTAAAGTCCACCGTGCGACCTTTTGCGTCAGTTAAACGCCCATCTTCCAAAATTTGCAAAAGCATATTGAATACATCGGGGTGTGCTTTTTCGATTTCGTCAAACAGCACCACAGTGTAAGGACGACGACGGACAGCTTCAGTTAACTGACCACCTTCGTTGTAGCCGACATAACCAGGAGGTGAACCAATCAATTTACTGACGGTGTGACGCTCCATGTATTCGGACATATCCAAGCGAATCATGGCTTCTTCCGCACCGAAGAAGTAGGAAGCCAAGGATTTCGCCAATTCAGTTTTACCTACCCCAGTAGGACCTGAGAAGACAAAACTAGCAATCGGCCGATTGGGATTCTTCAACCCAACACGAGCGCGACGAATAGCGCGGGAAACAGCCTTCACAGCGTCTTCTTGACCAATCAAGCGCTGGTGTAAGGTGTCCTCCATGTGCAGCAACTTCTCGGACTCAGATTCGGTGAGTTTGTTCACCGGTACACCTGTCCAAGAAGCGACAATGTGAGCAATGTCTTCTTCTGTAACTACAGGTTCAACACCGTCACCACTAGCACCGTTACTCTTAGTTTGAGCAATAGTGCGGATTTCGGCTTTGATTTCCATTTCCCGATCGCGCAATTCTCCAGCCCGATCAAAGTCCTGAGAACGGACTGCATCATCTTTTTCTTTTAAGATCTGCCGTAGTTCCTTGTCTAATTCCTTAGCTGCTGGGGGCAGTTGGGAATTAATCAAGCGCACCCGTGAACCGGCTTCATCCATCAAGTCAATGGCTTTATCTGGCAAAAAGCGATCGCTAATGTAACGATCAGACAACTTCGCCGCTGCTACCAATGCTTCATCGGATATCTTCAGCTTGTGGTGTGCTTCATAGCGATCGCGCAAACCATATAAAATTTCTATTGTTTCATCAACAGAAGGTTCACCCACCATCACAGGCTGGAAGCGTCTTTCCAACGCTGCATCCCGTTCAATGTGTTTCCGGTACTCATCCAACGTAGTCGCACCGATACATTGCAATTCACCCCGCGCCAAAGCTGGCTTGAGGATATTTGCTGCATCAATCGCCCCTTCGGCTGCACCTGCACCAATTAAGGTGTGAACTTCGTCAATGACCAGGATGACATTACCCGCAGAGCGGATCTCATCCATAATTTTTTTGAGACGTTCTTCAAATTCACCGCGATATTTAGTTCCCGCTACCAGTAAACCAATATCGAGTGTCACCACACGCTTATCTTCCAAGATATCGGGGATATCCTTACTGGCGATGCGTGAAGCTAAACCTTCAGCGATGGCGGTTTTACCAACACCTGGTTCACCAATCAACACGGGATTGTTTTTAGTCCGGCGACCCAAAATTTGAATTACCCGCTCAATTTCCTTGGCGCGTCCCACCACAGGATCAAGCTTGTTATCAATGGCCATTTGGGTCAGGTTTGATCCAAACTCATCGAGAGTTGGGGTTTTAGTGCGACCAGAGGGGCCACCCGGCGTAACTTCCGCCGTTTCTCCCAACATCCGAATCACTTGGGTTCTCACCTTGGTCAAATCTACACCGAGGTTTTCTAGCACCCTGGCTGCGACACCTTCCCCTTCGCGGATCAGTCCCAACAGCAGATGCTCGGTACCAATGTAGTTATGCCCCAATTGGCGTGCTTCTTCCAAGGATAGTTCTAAAACCCGTTTTGCCCGTGGCGTAAACGGAATTTCTACGGCTACAAAGCCTGAACCCCGGCCTATGATTTTCTCAACTTCAATGCGAGCATCTTTAAGATTAACTCCCATTGATTTCAGCACCTTGGCGGCTACTCCTGTGCCTTCGCCAATCAGACCCAAGAGGATCTGCTCAGTTCCGACAAAGTTGTGACCTAAACGGCGGGCCTCTTCTTGGGCCAGCATGATTACCTTAATGGCTTTTTCTGTGAAGCGTTCAAACATGGCATTTTTCCCATCACCTGCGTCGTGCCGGTACGTTGATTTTAGCACAGGCTAAAATTTTGGATATCTATATCAACAATAGTAGATATCCAATTACGATGACACAGGTTGATGGGTTAATGAGTAGCTATTAATTAATATCTATGTAGCTAGTGTACTGAGGAGGGTAATATTACCAGCATTTTGGGTACTAAATCTAAACAATAGACTATTGATGTGGCGATTTTAGTTAATTGTCCCAAACACAACCTAATTAGCATAGAATGTGTATCAATGTCAATCCTATTGGCTTAATGATAAGTTTTTTTTATCAATAAAGATTTTAACAAAATATATTTTGATATAAAATCAGGTCAAAAAATTTATTTTGTCGTAACTGCCTAGTAGTCTGTCAAGAACTAATTGACGGGTTCATTCGTTGCCATTTTGATTCTTCCTTCTTCCTTCTTCCTTCTTCCTTCTTCCTTCGTGTCCTTCGTGCCTTCGTGGTTCGTTTCTTATCCGTCAAAATTTATTTGACAGACTACTAGTACACTGCGGCGTAAATAAGATGGCCATTAGATAGCCAGAACTTTACCTTTATATGTCCATTTAAAAGGTTTAGCCATTGTTTGATTAAAGTAGTGAATAAATTCAAAAATGCGATTTTTTAAATCGTCCTTACTAAGAAAGTAGCTTACGAACCAAAATACTAAACCAAATTTCAATTTCGTTGAGCCAAGAAGAATGTTTAGGTGTGTAATGGAAGACAATTTTGTGTGTTGAGTCGCTCAAAAAAGCGGTTCTTGTTTTCATGGATTTGAGAATACTACTTTCACCTTTAATACCAAGGTCAATATTTAACCCTTCTTTTTCAGCGACAAGACGAACTTAGGAACGCAAATTTAATAACCTGCAATTCTGATTTAACGTGGAATGGTGCGTTACGCTGTCGCTAACACACCCTACTTTTGCACTTTATTTAATTCACATTCCTAGAGGTAATTCATGAATTACCTCTACTTTAATTGTACAAACAAGTTACATGAAACTTCTCTACAAATGCAAGTGTTCAATCACTGTACTCAGAACGTGCTGAGTCACTGGTAAACTATCCACTACCATGCCTAAACACAACAGCATCATGTAGGAAATAGAGTACAAAAATAACTCCCTCGCTATGGTCTTATCTTCAGGATTTTGTAATAAGAGCCAAGACTTATGGACAAATACCCCACCTAAAGTCAAGGCAACAACAGCATAAACAATACCACTGGTGTGTAAGGGATAAAACAGCAAAATAGTTACAGTTACGGTAATCACTGTATAAAACCAAATTTGCCGAACAGTTGCTTCATTGCCCGCTACTACAGGCAACATCGGAATGCCTACCTTAGCGTAATCATCACTAATCATCAAAGCCAAAGCCCAGAAATGGGGAGGTGTCCACAAAAAGACAATGGCAAAAATTAGCCAAGCAGACCAGCTTAACGTGCCTGTTACCGCCGCCCAACCCACTAAAGCGGGAATTGCCCCGGCTGCACCACCAATAACGATATTTTGCGTACTATGGCGTTTCAGCCAATGAGTATAGACTAAAATATAGAAAATGATGCCAGAGAAGGCTAAAAATGCGGCTAGAAGATTGGCAAAAACGGTGAGGAGAGTAAAAGAAAGGACAGCCAGTGCGATCGCAAAAATCAAAGCATCACGGGGTTGTACTTTGCCAGAAGGTATAGGACGGTGACGCGTTCGTTCCATATCATAATCTATATCTCGATCATAGATACAGTTAATAGTTTGGGCGCTGGCTGCCGCCAAAGTTCCGCCAATCATTGTAATAATTAACAACCAGGGATCTACCTCACCCTTAGCAGCTATCCACATACTCCCAGCCGTAGTAATTAACAACAGGGGAATAATTCGGGGTTTGGTTAGCTGGTAGTAACTTTGAACTACTTGGAGAAATGTGTCGTGCTGACGACGAGAGACATTAGTCTCAATCATGTTATGTCTTTTTCCTTATTTTTCAAGAACTTATCAGCAAACTGCTTGCTACTTGGGAAATGAATATGAAGTTTTTCCCTTGTCAAATCTCTTTTATGGATTTACGCCATGAGTTGTTGTCATAGAGGAAGCCTGCACTTCCCGATTAGTCAACGAATCCCGCACCGATAAAACCGTAAATACTACCAAAGTACCTAGTAAAGTCGCACCGATAGCTTGGTGAGAAACGGTGAGAGGTTCAACTTGTAGATGTAAACGCAAAGTAGCCACACCTAATAAAAGTTGTAAAATTAACAAACCACCCGCCATATTTGCCAGTTTTCGCAAAGCTGGGTGTAAGGCTGGTGTTCGCCAAGAAATCAAAACTACTGCCAACGTAGCGATTGTAGGGGGTACTACGCCAAAAATATGACTGTACATGACATCACACAATTGTTCACTTGCCAAACATTGGTGTAAAGCCCAGCGAGAACCTACTATTGCCCCAAGTAAACTTTGTAAGTAGACAAAAATAGCAGCAGCGAAACCCACCCAAGGCAACTTACCGACAGTTCCCGTTCCTTGATAGGGAGTCAAACTTGTACCGATAATTAACAACGTGGTAAAAAACAGCAGTGCCGTTCCTAAATGGGCGGTAACGATATCAAACCGCAACAATTCAGTCACAGTCAGTGCGCCCAAAATACCTTGGAAGACAATTAAAAACAGGGCAAATGTAGATGCCCAAGGCAGCCACTTGGGTAAAGAACGACGATGCCACCAGGATAAACCAGTAAGGGCGATCGCACTAAAGCCAATTAAAGCTGCATCAAGGCGATGAAACCACTCCAAAAACACTTGGAGATTCATTTGTTTGGCTGGAACTAACTCCCCATAGCACAAAGGCCAATCAGGGCAAGCAAGTCCGGCATTCATGACGCGGGTAGCACTGCCTATAGCCATCAAAATCAAGGTGGCTACGCATATTTTCCACACCAAGCGCCGAATCATCTCCTGGGGCTGTTGTGCTACTGTGGCCGCTTCATTTTGTTGTTCTAGGATAAATTCGTTCATTAACAATACCTTCAAACCGCTTATGCCAGAAATTGAAAATTTTCTATTTTGATTTACTGCCAACTTATATTCACCCTAACGTATAGGTCAGAATATAGAAATCAGCTTTCCCTTATACTTTGGATCACTTTAGCTAGTTTTCGCTGTAAGATTTCGTGCTGTTTTGCAAATGGAAATAATTAATCCATGGAAATTTCGGAAAATTTTTGCCTAATTGTCATCTAACCTGGGTTAGATAACTTAATCTCTCTTGTAATCAAAATTGTGTTCTTAATCAAAAAAATTAATAAAGATTTCAGACCAGCGGCCACTATATCCCATAGTCTGCACTACCTTAGTAAGTGGAGTCACTTTAATAAGTGAAGTCACTTTCAGATAAAGTAGTCAATTCATCAAAAAATCAGCCGTGAAAATTCCAAATGCAATCTGGACATTACTCATTGGCATTGTCCTCACCCTCATCAGTCTCTGGTACGGTCAAAATAACGATCTGTTACCTGTAGCAGCCACCGATGAAGCCCCTTTGATAGATGGTCTATTCAACACCATGATGACTGTTTCTACAGGCATATTTTTGATTGTTGAAGGTGTTTTAATTTACGCTGTTATTAGATATCGTCGTCGGGCTGGTGACAATGAAGATGGTCCACCAGTTGAAGGTAATGTACCACTAGAGATACTCTGGACGGCGATCCCTGCAATTATCGTCATCGGTATTTCTATTTACAGTTTTGATGTATACAACAACATTGGTGGCTTTGATCCCCATTCAGCTCATGCTGCACCGATGATGGAAGATGCCATGAATATGCCGGGAACGGCAATGGCTGCCACTTTAATAAATGCAGATGCGTCTCCACAAGTATCACAATTAGATAGTAACTCTGATGCAGTTAGTAAACCAGCAGAATTAATCATCAACGTGACTGGAATGCAATATGCTTGGATATTCAACTATCCAGATACGGATTTGACTACTGGTGAACTTCATGTACCCATTGGCAAAAAAGTGGAAATCAACATGACAGCCAATGATGTCATCCACGCCTTTTGGGTTCCAGAATTTCGGATTAAACAGGATGCTATTCCTGGTAGAAGAACCAATCTCAGTTTTACTCCCAGAAAAGCGGGTGATTATCAACTCATTTGTGCTGAACTATGTGGACCTTATCACGGGGTGATGAAAAGCCAAGTAGTGGTGGAGACACAGGAAGCCTTTGATAGTTGGATGCAAGAACAGTTACTTGCTAGTAAAGATATGCCCAATCAAACGGTAGCGATGAATTCAATGACAATGACTGCCGATGAATTTCTCTCTCCTTACACTAAGGATATAGGGATTCACCCAGAAATTCTGCATCAAATTAAGTAGTTTAGAAATTACAACAGTTGCGGAAGTTACAAAATAAGCTTTTAAACCTTTACGTTATACATTCAGGCAGAGAAAAGAAGCTACAGGGACAGGCAGCAGGGGGGGAGAAAATTCTTTGTTCCTTCTTCCTTCTTCCTTCTTCCTTCTTCCTTCTTCCTGACTCGGTGACTCCTGACTCCTTGATTAAAATATGACACAAGCACAGTTACAAGAAACGGTTAATATCCCCAACCTTCCTGAAGAACATGAGGAAAGGCATTGGCGCGACTTTTTTGGTTTTAGTACCGACCATAAGGTGATTGGGATTCAATACTTAGTCACTTCGTTTATTTTCTACTGCATTGGCGGTGTCATGGCTGATTTGGTGCGGACAGAATTACGCACTCCAGAAGTGGATTTTGTCACGCCAGAAGTCTACAACAGTCTGTTTACACTCCATGCCACAATCATGATTTTCCTGTGGATTGTGCCAACAGGGGCAGGATTTGCTAACTATTTGATCCCGCTGATGATTGGCGCGAGAGATATGGCATTTCCTCGCCTAAATGCTGTGGCTTTTTGGATGGTTCCCCCAGCGGGTGTATTACTTGTTGCTAGTTTAGCAGTAGGTGATGCCCCTGATGCTGGTTGGACTTCCTACCCACCACTGAGTTTGGTAACAGGCCAGGTGGGAGAGGGGATTTGGATTATGAGTGTGTTGTTATTGGGGACTTCTTCGATTTTGGGGGCGATTAATTTTCTCGTCACCATTTTCAAGATGCGTGTTCCCAGTATGGGCATTTATCAAATGCCCTTGTTTTGTTGGGCAATGTTGGCCACTTCGGCTTTGGTGTTGGTATCTACACCTGTGTTAGCTGCGGCTTTGATTTTGCTGGGTTTTGATTTGTTGGCAGGAACAACATTTTTTAATCCTTCTGGGGGAGGAGATCCTGTGGTCTACCAGCATATGTTCTGGTTTTATTCCCACCCAGCGGTTTACATTATGATTTTGCCTTTCTTTGGGGCAATTTCAGAAATTATCCCCATTCACGCCCGCAAACCGATTTTTGGCTATAAAGCGATCGCTTTTTCATCCCTAGCTATCAGCTTTTTAGGGTTAATCGTTTGGGCGCATCATATGTTTACCAGCGGTGTTCCCGGTTGGTTGCGGATGTTCTTTATGATCACCACCATGATCATTGCTGTTCCCACTGGGATTAAAATTTTCGGTTGGTTAGCAACTCTCTGGGGTGGTAAAATCCGCTTCACTAGTGCCATGTTGTTTGCTATCGGCTTTTTAGCAACTTTTGTAATTGGTGGCATTAGTGGCGTAATGTTGGCCGCAGTTCCTTTTGATATTCACGTTCACGATACTTACTTTGTAGTAGCGCATCTTCATTATGTTCTATTTGGTGGTAGCGTGTTAGGGATTTTTGCGGCTATTTACCACTGGTTCCCGAAAATGACGGGACGGAAAATGAACGAGTTTTGGGGACAGGTGCATTTTGCCTTCACCATTATTGGTTTAAATATGACTTTCTTACCCATGCACAAACTCGGACTCATGGGTATGAACCGTCGGATTGCTGAATATGATCCCAAGTTCACAAGTTTGAATCAAATCTGTACCTACGGGTCTTATATATTGGCGGTTTCCACATTACCATTTATCGTCAATGCTGTTTGGTGTTGGTTCTATGGAGAAAAAGCCGGTAATAATCCTTGGCAAGCGCTGACTTTGGAATGGATGACTTCTTCTCCTCCAAGTATTGAGAATTTTGAAACTCTTCCGGTTTTGACTACTGGCCCTTATGATTACGGCGTAAGTGAGGAACGAGTTGAGACTGAACCTGTATTAACTCCTCAAACTGAATCAGCACTTTAAGAGATAAGAGGGAAAGGTAAGGGGGAAAAGGAAATAAAAAACCCATTACCCATTACCCATTACCCATTACCCATTACCCATTACCCATTACCAATTCATGGAAAGTCAGACAATTGATACCGCAAAAACTGAACTAAATCACCATCACACAGCCGTTTCTCATCACGAAGCACATCCAGATCATCGTTTGTTTGGTCTATTTATGTTTTTGGTGGCTGAGGGGATGATTTTTATGGGTTTATTTGGTGCATACCTTGTTTTTCGTTCTACTATCCCTGTCTGGCCACCAGCAGGGACACCAGATCTAGAGCTTTTGTTACCTACTGTGAATACTTCTATTTTGATAGCCAGCAGTTTTGTCATGCACAATGCTGATACTGCAATCAAAAAGAATGATACAAAGGGAATGCGGATTTGGTTGGCAATTACCGCAGCTATGGGAGCAATTTTCTTAGCAGGTCAGGTTTATGAATATGCTCATTTAGAGTTTGGTCTGACTACTAATTTATTTGCTAGTTCTTTTTATGTGTTGACTGGTTTTCACGGTTTGCACGTGACTATCGGCGTTTTAGCAATTTTAGCAGTGTTGTGGCGATCGCGTACTCCCGGACACTACAGCAATGAACAGCGCTTTGGTATTGAAGCAGCGGAAATTTACTGGCACTTTGTAGACGTAATTTGGATTATTTTATTCGGATTACTGTATTTACTCTAGGTATTAATTACTTAGTTGTTCACTCCACTCGAATAACCGACAATCCCCCTCTTTCGGGGGTTTTTTTGTTTGTACTGGTTATTATTTATGATATAGGGCTAGGGCTACTATTTGATTTGTGAACAGATACGTAGGGTGTGTTAGCGATAGCGTAACGCACCATTCTTAAGGATTTCGGGCGTTACGCGAAACGCTAACGCACCCTACAAATACGTAATTTTGTTCAAGAATCAAATCGGATTCATTTTGATATTCGAGAATATCAGCAATATTTGCAACCTGGAGAAAATCTCCATGATCATAAATTAATTTCCCTGTTTAAGTTATTTTCACCAGAAAATTTATTAAAATTACCTTTTGCCAATGATAGTAATACTCTTGATAAGGGATTTTATAGCGAATTATTACATATTATCGGTTTAACGGAAACTAAATAAGGTAGGGGTTTAGCAGTGCTAAACCCCTACAATAAATGTGCTTTTTGCAGCCATACATATTTATTTATCTGCGTTCATCTGCGTTTATCTGCGTTCCAATCTGTATCTCATTTATATATGAAAAAAGTAGAGACAATTAATAAATCATCTCTACCAAATAACTAACGTTAAAAAATCTTAACGTACCTCATTCAAACTCTCAATTTGCTTGGTAAACATCTCTGTAAACAAACTCATGACTGTACGTTCTTCACGGACTTTGATATTAGCAGTAATAGACATCCCCGACTGTAAGGATATTTTTCTATCTTGATTGGTGAAATTTAATTGTTGTCTATCTAACTTAATTCTGGCGGGAAATCTATAAAATTGATGGTTTTGATCTGGAGGTAAAGCATCTGAACCAATATTAACTACTTTACCTTTGATATCGCCAAATTCACTAAAAGGAAAGGAGTCAATTCTCACATCTACATTCATGCCTTTTCTAACAAAACCAATATCTTTATTGGTAATGAAAACTTCCGCTATTAGACTATCTTTAGGGACAATTTGCATTAATTTTTGGGTAGCATTGGCAACAAAACCCGGATTCTTAGCCTGAAGATCGAAAACTATACCTCCTACTGGAGCGCGAAGTTCTTGATATTTAACATTTAATTGTGTTTGCGATATTTTGCTACTGATATCTGCTAAAGTTTGTTCATTTTGTAAAATAATCTTTGTGAACTGACTATCAATATCAGCAATACGTTGTTTATTAGCACCTATTTTTTCCAAAATAATTTTATCAGAACTCGCAACTGTATTAGTTAACTGCTCTTTTCCTTTATCAATATCAAATTTTAACCGTTTTTCTTCTTCCTGTAACTGTGATATTTCGGCTTTGAGCGTTTGTACCTGTTGTTTTTGATTTAGATACTGTAGTTTAGAAATACCACCCTCTTCAGCCAAGGTTTTAAGACTTTCTAAAATCTGACTTTGAATTGCTAAACCATTTTTAGTATCTTGCAGTTTAAATTCAGTTTGAGAAAGTTGTTTTCTAGTTTTTGCAACTTCCAAGTTTGCAGCTTTGGAACGAGATGCTAATTCTTTTTTAGCAACTGCTAATAGTTCTTGTTCATCAATTCCCGTCCCTGCTGCTCCAGGTAAATTTTTTAATTGAGAACGTAATAATTCATTGTCTGCTACTAAGGAAGCACGACTTTTGAGCAGAAAGGCTGATTCTCCTGGTAGTTTACTGCGTAAAAATGCTAATTCGGAATCTATACCTGTACTTGCTCCCATTAAGCGCCGATAGATATTGTTTTCTTGAATTAAAGCTACGCGAATTTTATTCAATGAATTTAATTCTGCTAGGGTAGCAATAGAATCGAAGGTTAATAATAAATCTCCTGCTTTTACTTGTTGTCCATCTTTCACATAAAGTGATTTCACAACTCCATTAATGGGGGCTTGTACGTCTTTTACTGTTCCTTCTGGTTTTAATTGTCCTGCTGCGGGAACTACTTGTTCAATTTTCGCTAAACAAGCCCAAATAATCCCAAAACAAGCTAATCCCATGAGAGTAATCATGATGGTTCGTGACCATATTGGGGATTGACGGAGAACTACAGATTGCTCAAAGTTATCAAAATTGAAGTCGGGTTTTGACTTTTTGGGAGTAGGTTTGGGAGGTGTTAATACTTGTGCATCTTTATCTTTATATGATCCTTTACCATTTCCGTTGCCATTGCCGTTTCCGTTTCCGTTGGTGTATTTACCATTAATTTGAGTCATAATAATTTTGGATTTTAGATTTTGGATTTTAGATTGAATATTTAGTGGTGTGTAATCTTATCTTTAATCAGTTATCAGTTAAATTTTATTTAAACAACTGACAGGGTTTAGCTTTTGCTAAACCCCTACCAATGAATGACAAATTACAAGTTTACTTCCTGTTGTTGGTAAAGGTAGAAATAATGACCTTTAGCTGCCATGAGTTCTTGATGACTGCCTTGTTCAATCATTCTACTGTTATCCATGACGACGATAGTATCAGCATTACTAACAGTATTCAAACGGTGAGTAATGAAGAAGACTGTATTACCTTTAAAAGCGCGAGCTAAGTTCAGACAAATTTGTCTTTCTGTCGGATAATCTAGGGCGCTGGTGGCTTCATCTAAAACTAATATTTTAGGTCTTTGCAGGACAGAACGAGCGATCGCAATTCTCTGTCTTTGTCCACCAGAAAGGGCTGATCCCCGTTCCCCAACTCTTGTATTATAACCATTTGGCAAGGTCATAATAAATTCATGAGCAACGGCAATTTGAGCAGCTTCAATAATTTCCTCAGTTGTGGCATCAGGATTAGTTAAAGCAATATTTTCTTGAACCGTGCCATCAAATAAGAGCGTCTCTTGGGGAACTACGCCGATTTGCCGCCGGAGGGAATAAAGTTCTACTTTGGCAATGTCATAACCATCAACTAAAATTCTGCCAGATTCTGCATCATAAAGTCTGAGCAGTAATTTCATCATTGTACTTTTTCCTGAACCACTTTGTCCAACAATGCCCACAAATTCACCTGCGGTAAATTCGACGCTGACATTGCTTAGTTGTAGTGGTCCACTGGCAGCAAATCGGAAGGAAACATTTTCAAATTTAACTGCACCAGTAACAGGAGGAAGAGAAATATTATTCTTGTCTATTTCTCCTTCTTGTGGTGTGTCAACGATATCACTTAATCGTTCTAAAGACAAACCAGTTTCTTGGAAGTTTTGCCAAAGTTGTGCCAAGCGTAAGATTGGGGTAGTAACATAACTAGAAATAATCCGAAAGGCAATTAATTCTCCTAATGTTAATTCTCCTTTTAACACCAAATAAGCGCCCACCCACAAAACTAATAAACTGCTGAGTTTACTCAGAAACTGACTGGTTGAGTTAGCTAATGTGGAAGTAATAACAGTTTTAAAACCTGCGGCCACAAACTTAGCATATTTCTTTTGCCAGGAAAAGCGGGAGCGCAATTCAATATTTTGGGCTTTAACTGTTTGAATGCCTGACATGACCTCAACCAAATAAGATTGAGTTTCGGCATTACGTTCAGCTTTAGTTCTTAATTGTCTACTCACTGTGGGAGCAGCAATCAATGTCACTACTACAAACAGAGGAATTGTCCCTAAACCTACGATAGTTAGAGGCCAACTGTAAAACAGCATGACAATTATATAAACTACGGAAAATAGAGCATCTAAGACAACTGTTAAAGCCGTACCTGTGAGAAACTGGCGAATATTTTCTAATTCATTGATTCTGGTTGATAATTCACCAACTGGCCTTTTATCAAAATAGCGAAGTGGTAACCGAAGTAAGTGGTCAATAATTTGTGACCCCAAACTCATATCAATGCGGTTGGTAGTATCTACAAATAAGTAAGTCCGCAATGTGGTTAATACGGCTTCAAATACACCCACTGCTAATAGTAATACTCCCAAAATATTCAGGGTATTAATACTATTTTGAACGATGACTTTATCAATAATTAGCTGAATAACTAGGGGATTAGCTAAAGCAGCTAGTTGGACGAAGAAGGAAGCAACAAATACTTCTATTAGCACCCAACGGTAACGCGATAAATAGGGAACAAACCAAGATAAACCAAAGCGTTCTTTAGGTGTTTCTTTTGTCTCACTAAGTAACAACAATCTAACTTGTGGTTGTAAGTTAGTTTCGTCGGTTTCTAATTCTTCTAGCAATTGACTAATTTGGCAGGTAATAATGCCTTGAGATGGCACACCTAAAACGACTTTTTTTCCATCTACTGCATAGAGGACGGCAAAACTATCACGATAGCGAATTAATGCTGGTGTGGGAATACGGTTAATGGAAACAGCCGGCACATCAACTAGCTGGGATTTAAGTCCAATTAGTTCTGATAAATAAGCGCAAACTTGAAAAGATATACTACCTTGACGCTTAATTTGATCGGTTAAAATGCGCTTGACTACTTCTTTCCGAAAGGGAATTTGTAAATGCTTGGATAGCATTTGAAAACAAGCCAGACTGGCATCTAATTCTCCTTGTCCCCGGAAAAATGGATAGTTTTTATTTTTTGATGACTTGTTTGATGTGGTTGGGGGAACAAATTCTTGTTCTTGGGCGTAGGGAATTTCACTAGTTCCGGTGCTATCTGATTCTGGTATAATTTCTAATGTTTCTGATTCTACGGGAATACCATCAAGTAATGATAAATCATCAGGACTGATACCCAATAAACGAACAGGAATGTTTCCTTTAACTTCAATTACTTCGGTTTCTATGCGAGAACCAGTGGGGAAATTTGCCAAAGAATTACCCGCACTCACAAACCAAATCCGACTGCTTTCTAGTTCTTTTAAGGAAGTTTTTCCTGGTGATAAATAATGAATTTTTGACTCTAATTGAGCTTGTTGGGTAATGTCTTTGAGGTTGTGATTAACTAAGGCTTTTTGTGCTACCTGTGAACTCAAAACATCAAATATTTCAATTAAGTGACTTTGACTGCGACGAGCTTTAGCAAAGGCGGGATTTTGGGTGAGGAATTGTAAATAATCTTGGACTTTCCAGGTTAAACAGACTACTTCTGTGGAAGCGATCGCTGTTTCACAAGGAATCTGACGCAACCAAGCAATTTCGCCGATTATTGCCCCTGGTTGTAGTAGTTTTAAAGTGATGGGTAATTGAGTTTGGGGGTCATATCCCAATAGTCTGACGTTACCTTGATAAAGAATTGCTATCCGTTCTGGTAGCTGTTCTTTACCAATAATTTTTTGCCCTATACGATAACGTAAAGGCTGGAGAATTTGTGATGATGAGAGTTTGCTGATTTCCTGAGTGGGTAATTGATCAAACCCTTCAATACTGGCAATAAATTCGTCAAAGGTACTCTGAGTATAAGTCATGTTTGTTAAGTTGGTTATTTCACTTTATGTCTACAAAAAAGTCATTTTTTGGCGATTTATACTATCTGGATTTGACATTTTTGTTCTGTTATTTGTGCTTGTAACCACTGATTATATCGTTCATTTAGTAACCGTTGTCTTGTGGAACGATCTAGTTGGGCTGGTAGTAATTTTTCTAATCGGACAATTACTATCAAATTACCAATTTGAGTTGGTGCTGATAGCTGTTGTGGTTGACTTTTGGAGAGAATATTTGCCAATGTGGGATGGAGGGATTGTAAATCTATTGGTCCGACTAAGCCATCTGTCTGGGATTCTGGACCTTGAGCATATTCCCGCGCTAATTCGGCAAAAGACTGTTCACCCTCTTGAATACGGAAGTAAATTTCTTGAGCAATGCCAACTTCTGAGGTGGTAATTAGGGAATAAATTACCTTATCTAACTGGGTTTTCCGTTGAAAGAAGTAAGAGTTTAAATCCCCTTCCCAGGTAGCTTCTTTGAATTTTTCTAGTTTTAATTGTCGTATCCCCATGATCCGCAACTTTTGGAAATTTTCGCTCTGTTCTTCTAGTCCCTGATATTGTTGGGTTAACTGTTCACAGACTAGTTTTTCTTCTTCTGGGGTACAGACAATTTCTGCGATCGCTTGATCAATGATGATTTCTTTAAATAATACTGGTAATAACTGGTATTCCGACAATAATGATAAAACCTCTGTGGGCTGGAGAATGCGATCGCCCAATTGTAAAACTTGATTCATATTGCTTGTGATCACGTTGGTCAGCATTGTTAACTTCTCTTGAAAAGATAATAGAACTAGATTATCACCAAGTTATATTTTGGTTAAAACTAGACAATTTATGACAATTTTACTCTGCATTGGTTTACGTGTAGTATTTAAATACTAATTATTTTCCCATCATCAAAAGTTGATTTTTTGAATTTTAAGTAGTCACGGCCTTGATATTTAAATATTATCGTACCAAAATACCATAAATTGATAATTTTGTCACATCAAACTGACTCTTACTCTGTCAATCTCTGCCAATCTGAACTCTTGCATCTTTGTCCATTGGCTAGATTACTCGTGAGAAAATAGGGTATAATTACTAACTAATACCCCAAACTAAATAACCATTATAACCATTAATCTCGGTTATTGTGTACTCTTCACTTAGAGGATGTTTGAAAAGTTTTGGGTGGTGATCTTAGGCACTTGCTGATAGCTTGCGTGGCGAAGCCATTCCCCCCTAACCCCTTAAAAAGGGGGGAACTAGAGTCAAAGTCCCCCTTTTTAAGGGGGATTTAGGGGGATCTGAAAATATTTGATACACCACGAAGGACTTTTAAAACATCCTCTTAGTAACTAATCTTCAAAAATCAATCTAACCTAAGAAATAATTACAACACTTAATAAGTGAATACAGGACAAAATTATACAAGGGGTAAATTTAATTTCTATAAAACCCATATTCCGCACTTCACAATGTAGTATCCATCTTTTCAAGAATTATTCCTAATAAGGCTTAGATTGTTCAATATTAATACCTAAAATGATGGATAAAATATGTGTTTTATTGAACGATAAAAAATAAAATTATGGAAATATTCGCGTATTACAAAATGAAGTGCGGAAAGTGGGATAAAAAGGTAAATATAGTCACAAAAATTAGGAAAGAGGAAGCAGGGAGAAGGAGAATTACTAAATTCCCGATCCCCCATGCTCAAATTAACGAAATTTACCGGGATTTAGACGATTAGAAGGTTGAGGCTGATTATTTCGGCGAATTCCTCCGCCATTTTTTAAACCTCTCCCAGTACCACCATCTTGAGGATCAAGGTATGGCTTCAAATTAATCCCACCTTTTGCAGAACTAACCTGATTTTTACCACCTAGAAAGGTTCGTCCTAGATTGTATAAGCTATTATCATCTTTACTGTTAGGATTAGCGTAAGTATTCACAGCAATAGTTTGTTGTCCACTATCAGCAGTAGTTAGGTTTTGAAATACACTATTACGAACAGTAGTAGGATCTTTGCCGCGAGGAACTGTCAAGACAATCCGACAACTGGGGTTGGCTTCAGTGGTAACACAGATAATATTTTCGTTATTTTGAAACCCTATTCGTAGTTCTTGTAATCCATCTGGGCGATATTGTTCTAAACGGGTAGCAATATATTCACAACGTTTTTGAGCATCCCAACCTCCCCCTAAATTTTGAGGTGCAGCCCAAGCAAAGAATTGTCCAGGTTGACTTTGGGGCTGATACATGACTGTAGGCTGTCCATTGTTATATTGACAACTAAACCTTTTACTACTGTCAACTGTGGTAGAAGTTGGTACAGTATTTGAAGAACCTGATGGGACTGTAGTGGATGAACCTGATGAACCTGATGAACCGGTAGGAACAACAACGTCAGCAAAAGCTACAGCACTACTAAAAAATAAAGAACTTCCAAGACTGCTCAACAATAAAAACCGCAGCGATTGTAATGACATAAATATGACCTCTACTAGAAACAGGTAAATAGCTGATATCTCTAGTGACGGAGAATATATGTTTTTGATTCTTAAAAAACCTGTTTTTTTATTTTTAGCATACATAGTATAAACCGCTACAAGCTACGAAGGACTATCAGCAGCTTACAGCGGTTTATTGATTAGGTTGTGATTCAATAAAAAAATAGAGTAGTGGACTTGACAGGCAATCAATTAAATCTGATCTAAATTAAGCTTCCGCTCTGTTAAACCCACCCAAAGCTACCCGAATCTAGAACTAACTGGACATAGATAGTTTTGGCGTTAACTTCCTGCTTCATAAAACCTCGCGGTATGCGGGAAACCCGGTGGCTTTAGCCCTGAGAGGGAAGCGACACGAGTGAATTTATTCACTGTGGTATTTAAATGCTGATTTTTGAAT
>JAKOGY010000170.1 GCA_028658405.1 Dolichospermum sp. ST_sed8
TTCCTCTAATCCTGGACATCCTGATTCAGACAAAAAAAGTCATAAACTCCCACAATAATCCTGTAAATCCTAAAATCCTGGACATCCTGATTCAGACAAAAAAAGTGATAACGTTAAAAATGGAACGAAAATCAACAAATATAAATGTTGAGTAAAATGAGCGTCAACCCAACCGACGAAAGATGATATTATTAAGCCACAAAAGGATTAATGGTATTCAAAAATTCTGCTTCCTCTTGTTGAGCATAATATAAATCCCAACGAATTTGCAAATTTATCCAGAAATCTACAGATATTCCGAAAAACCTAGATAAACGTAACGCTAAACTTGGCGTTATATTCTGTTTACCTGCTATTAAATCTAAAATTTGCTGTTCTGTAACACCAATAGACTCAGCTATTTTTTGAGATGTTAAATTCATAGGAATAATAAACTCTTCTAATAACATTTCTCCAGGATGAGTAGGAGGACGATAGGTAGGAATTTTCATAGTTGTGATTTTCATAACTGTGATTAATACTTCAATGATAATCTACAATTTCCACTGCATCTGCACTGTTTATTCATCCTCTTAATTTCCAATAAAAACAAAAATTATTATATTGACTGAATATGATATGATCACCAATAAATAATCCTCAAAAAACAATCCTGAAAATCCTTAAATCCTGAAAATCCTGATTTAGACAAAAAATGACAAGATTCATCTATGATCAATTTTCCAAAGACTATTTAGAAGAACTTCTGAAAAACTATGGAACAGTTAAAGCGCCTAGTGAAGTCCATTCAGAAACCAGAGAAATAGACGTTTATTTTACACCATTTTCCGAAGTAGATTCCAGTTTTCAATCATTAGGACTACTAAGTAAACTAGCAACAACACCTGCAATTTTTGAACCATATAGTAATCCAGTAAAAATAGATGAAATTCTGGATTGTCTAGTAAAATTAGTAGAAGTAAGATCCCTGTTAAAAAGAGAAGCAAAACGAAACAAAACCCAACTATTAAATAATCAACTCCCGAAATTATGGATAATAACACCCACAGCGTCTACTAACATAATTTCTGGATTTAATGGTACATTAAAAAATGACTCTTTACCAGGGATATACTACTTAGGAGAGCATTTACGTGCAGCAATAATAGTTATTCATCAATTACCCTGTACACAAGAAACCTTATGGATAAGAATGTTAGCGAGAGGAAAAGTTCAACAACAAGCAATTGACGAACTAGCAGCATTACCCGCAAATAATCCATTTAGGAAAATTACGCTAGAATTATGTTACAACCTGCAAAAGACCCTGAGAACAAATCAAGAATCGGAAGATAGAGAGGTAATTATGAGATTAACACCATTTTATCAACAAGATATAGCATTAGAGATTCACCAAAAAGAATCAGCATTTATTATCCGTCTATTAAACCGACAGATAGGAGAAATTTCACCTTTATTAATTGCACAGATTCAAAAATTACCAATTGAGCAAATAGAATCCTTGGGAGAAGCATTATTAGACTTTAGCAAACTTGATGATTTAGAAACTTGGTTACATCAAAATCAGGAATCATAAATAATAAATATAAATGTTGGGTTTCCTTACGTCAACCCAACCTACGAAAAAGTAGTATAATTATCAAACAACATCCTGCAAATCCTTAAATCGGTGTAAATCCTGATTCAGACAATATAATGGAATCTTACCAAGTGCGTGCTTATATCCAAAAAGCCTTAGAGTTAGACTTAATTGGACCCTCTCCTAAATACCCAGAATATCATGATGAAACCTTAATAGAACCCCCTTCTCAATGGTACTTAACTGGCTTTTTAGTTCCCTTTGGTTCACCAATTGAAAGCCGTGCTGATAGTAATAATGATGAAGGTTTTGAGGTCAATTCTCATCAGGATATTGGTGAAGAAGAAAATATACCAGAAAAATCATCTTCTCGGAAAGTTCCTTTTCCTTCTTCTGTGGGGTTAAGTTTTTTCATTTTTCCTGAAGAAACTAATTTAGATGTAATTGTCAATTGGGGAGAATATGAAGATATAAATAAAAATATTTTTGCAGAAAATGAAAATGAAGAAGAAACAGAAGCCGCTGAACCAATTCCCCAACTATGGAAACGGACTCCAAGACGAGAACCAATATCTATAAATATCAGCAAAATTCAGGGAAAGTTAGAAATAGATGTTCCTGAAAGTAAAGGGTTAAAATTATTTGTTTCCTATCGAGAAATGGGATATTCTGTTCAACAAGGATTTCCAGAGGGGACAAAATCAGTTTCTATCTTTTTAGTTAATCATCGTTTAGGAAAAACAGGGAAGCAAAAAGAAGAAAGTTATATATTTCAAGCTAGTTTCTCAGTGAGTGCTATTCAGGGTTTTGTTCCTCGTCCAGATATGCGCGGACAGGATAGCATAGATCAGGATGAAGCCATAGCCAGTCTACAATATCGCTATGATTTTGAATATGTAGTTGGACATAATATTTCCGCAGAAGCTACTCTCAATAATGGCATTTGTGATCAAGTCTACACCGCATGGATACCCGGTGGGGAAGTTCCCAGAGTTGATGTCACCGATATCCCCGGCTTAGAATTAGATATGGAAGCCTTAGCAAATGCTGCTGACGCTGATACTATCATCAGTATGATATCCCCGATGGTGACTGCTTATACTGATTGGATAAATAACCAGAATATCCCCCAAACAACAGGTTTAGCAAAAACTGCTCGTGATTTATTAGCTAATGCTAGTAAAATTAAAGACCGTATTACCGCAGGTTTAGAATATTTGCGTGATGATACTATTTTACAGGCTTTTCAAATTGCTAACCGAGCGATCGCTATTTCTCGAAAACAACGCACCGCTACAAATTCCCCACAAAAATGGCGACCGTTTCAACTCGCTTTCATTCTATTAAATATAGTTAGTATTTCCCAACCCGAACATTCTGAACGAAAAATAGTAGATTTACTCTTTTTTCCCACTGGTGGAGGAAAAACAGAAGCTTATCTTGGATTAGCTGCATTTACCTTAGTTTTACGCCGTCTTCGTGATCCTAGCATTTATTCTGCTGGTGTCACCGTTTTAATGCGTTATACCTTACGGCTTCTGACCTTAGACCAACTAGAACGAGCTTCAACTCTAATCTGTGCTTTAGAATTAGAAAGACAAGCAAACCCCGACAAGTTAGGAAAACATCCCTTTGAAATTGGTTTATGGGTAGGAGGAAATGCAACTCCTAATAAAATGGGAAAGAAGGGGAAAAAAGATGAAAATTCCGCACGGGAAAAAACCGAAGCTTATGTCAGAGACGAAAAACATACCCCCAAACCCATACCTTTAGAGAAATGTCCTTGGTGTGGAACAAACTTAAATAAATCATCTTTTAATTTATATCCCAATAATGACTATCCCAGCAAATTGCAACTCATTTGTACCAATCGTGCTTGTAAATTTCGTAAAGATAACCCTCTTCCTATCATCGCAGTAGATGAACAAATATATCGGAGTCTTCCTTGTTTCATTATTGCCACAGTTGACAAATTTGCCACTTTACCCTGGTTGGGAGACACAGCCGTATTATTTGGAAAAGTTACCCACTACGACGAAACAGAAGGTTTTTCCAGCTACGCAACCTTACCCAGTAAAGTTAAAGGAAAAAAACTCCAGAAACATCTACCCCCACCAGATTTAATCATCCAAGATGAATTACACCTAATTTCTGGACCCTTGGGAACAATGGTGGGACTTTATGAAACAGCTATTGACAAATTATCTGAAATCTCCTATAATGGAAATGCTGTCTATCCCAAAATCATCGCTTCTACAGCCACAGTCAAAAGAGCGGATAAGCAGATTCAAGCCTTATTTGCCCGAAACGAAGTAAATATTTTTCCACCGCCTGGTATAAATCGTCACGATTCATTTTTTGCTGCCACCATCCCATTAGAAAAGTCTCCTGGTAGATTATATCTAGGAGTTGCTGCCCAGGGAAGAAGTTTTAAAGTAGTATTATTACGGGTATACTTAGCCCTATTAGGTGCGGCTGGGAAACTGTGGAAACAAGAGGGAGGAAAGAAAAATCCCCACAACCCCGCAGATCCTTATATGACTTTACTGGGCTATTTTAACTCCTTGAGAGAGTTAGGCGGATGTCGGCGGTTAGTAGAAGATGAAGTCACATCGAGAATAAACCAATATGGAACTAGATGTAGATATAACGAACAAATTGGCTTATTTGTCAACCGGAAAATAGATGATGTTCCCGAAGAATTAACATCCCGTGTTAGCACCAGTGAAATTGCGGAAACCAAGCAGCGTTTATCCTTGAGTTTCAGTGATCAAGATCAAGTTGATTTAGCCTTAGCTACCAATATGATTTCCGTCGGTTTAGATATCACGCGCTTAGGATTAATGGTAGTATTAGGACAACCAAAAACTGCCGCCGAGTATATTCAAGCTACCAGTCGAGTTGGCAGAGACGCAAGCAAACCCGGATTAGTTGTCACATTACTGAATATCCACCGACCTAGAGACAGATCCCACTACGAACGCTTCTCATTATGGCACAGTATCTTTTACCGTTTCGTAGAAGCCACAAGCGTCACACCATTTTCACCTCGCGCCCTAGATAGAGGATTAGCAGGTGTAACAGTTGCTTTATCAAGACTAAATAATTCTACCATGACTGCACCGCAAACCGCCGCCGAAATTAGTAGACAACGCCCGAACTTAGATTTTGTCATTGAGACAATTATCAACAGAGTTACAGCCCATAATCCAGAAACAGATATTAACCAAGAAAATATTAAAAACCAAATCAATAACCTTTTTGATATCTGGGAAAAAATGGCCAATGAAACCAAATCTTTACAATATCAAACAGGAGAACTAGATAAAATTCCCGCCCTATTGATGGATACCATAGATATAGAAAATAAAAGAAAAAAACCGGAAGAAAAATTTGCCATACCTAGGAGTTTAAGAGATGTTGAACCCATAGTTCAATTAGTATTAAGAGATAACATAGATCCCGCCTAAATCAGATGTAAACATCCCCTATTTTTCTATTTCTGCGACTGGATCACTTAGAGGATGAATAAACAATTCCTCTTGTTGGTATCAAAAGTTTTAGATCCCTCTAAATCTCCCTTAAAAAGGGAGACTTTGATTCCGGTTCCCCCCTTAAAAAGGGAGACTTTGATTCCGGTTCCCCCCTTTTTAAGGGGGGTTAGGGGGGATCTAAAAATGCCTAAAGTCACAGCAAAACACTTTATAGCCAGTCTACGCAAGCTATCAAACAACCTCTTAAAGCGGTTAGTTAAAAAAATTCATGCCACAATCAAAGTAAATAATATGAAACAAACCAAACCTCTAGCAGAAATTCGTCAAAGTCAACTCTTAACCACCTTTGGACCTGGGGCAATGATGGATTTGCCATTAGAGTCTATAATTGTTAGTGGTTTATCCTTTTGGAAAGGGAATAAATATAATTATATTCGGGAAGATAGACTAAAATACAAAGTCCAAGAAATTTTAGAAGTTGAAAATATAGAACTACTGAAACCACCCTTAGAAAATGTAGGTGATGTAGGTGCGTTTATTTTTCCTAAATGGTTCGTGCAGAAAAATGACGAAACTATCACTAGAAATGGTAAAACTTACCGTACCCGTCCGCTAATTCATTATCGGACGATTCAACAAGAGAAAAAACGGGGTAAAAATGTCAAAAATTATGTTCCAGTGCGCTTTGTTCAAGGTTGCGCCAATGGGCATTTAAGTGATATTGATTGGTATGCTTTCGCCCATTATGAATCTAAAAATCCCCATTGTAAACAACAACTTTATTTAGATGAAGGAGGTTCTGGGAATGATTTCACAGAAATTTTTGTACGTTGTCAATGTGGAGAACGTCGTTGTTTAGCCTTAGCTAAAGTTAAAAATTCCAAAGTTTTAGGAATATGTCAAGGTGAGCGCCCTTGGTTGGGAGATCAAGGTAAAGAAAATATTTGTTGGGTCAAAGAAATAGGTGATGATAGTAAAGTTTATCCCACAAATAAACCAGAATATAATCGGCTATTAGTCCGGTCTGCTAGTAACATTTATTTTCCCCAAACTCTCAGCGTAATTTCTATTCCTGATGTTGATGAAGAATTTAAAAAAACCATCAATGATTATTATGAAGACTTGCAATATTTAGAAGATATTGACTCAGTAAAAGCGCTCCTATTCCTGCAAAAGAGAAACCCAAAGTATGTAGATTTAATCAAATTAGATGCAGAGAAAATTTGGACAGAAATTCAAAATCGTAAAAGTGGCGAAACCGTTAAAAGCAAAACCATCAAACAAGTAGAAATTGAAGCCTTATTAAACTGCGAACAAATAACAGGTACAGAACAGGATATATTTTATGCTACCCGTCGTCCGTTAGATAACTTTCCCCAGCTATTATTACCTTATGTAGAAAGAGTAGTATTAGTTCACAGACTCAGAGAAGTAATTGCCCAAATAGGTTTTACCAGATTTGAAGCCTTAATGCCAGATATTGAGGGAGAAATAGATAATAATATTACTATTAACGTTCACCGTGCCTCCTTAGATTTTGAAACTACGTGGGTACCTGCCATTGAAAACTTAGGAGAAGGAATATTTATTGGTTTTCATCAACAAATTATTGACGAGTGGGCAAAAAAAGACAAAGTGCAAGCAAGAGGAGAAAAATTAATTCAGGGCTTTAAGATTTGGTGTGAAAGAAAGGGAATATCCGCAGATAAAATTGGCGATAAAGTCAAATTTCCTGGTTTACCTTATGTATTATTACATTCTCTTTCCCATTTATTAATTACAGCTATTTCTCTAGAGTGCGGTTATTCAGCCAGCGCTATTAAAGAACGTATTTATGGTAATCAAGAAACTGGCTATGGAATTTTATTATATACAGCTTCCTCTGGTTCAGAAGGGACACTAGGGGGATTAGTAGAAATAGGTAATAACATTGAATATCATTTAAAAAATGCGATTAAAATGGCTCAAATATGTTCTAATGATCCTGTATGTAGTCAACATAAACCTAATAATGGACAAGAGGAAAGATTTTTACATGGTGCTGCTTGTCACGGTTGTTTATTAATAGCAGAAACTTCCTGTGAAAAAGGAAACGACTTTTTAGATAGAGCCTTATTAGTCTCGACATTAGAAGATATTGGAGCAGAGTTTTTTCAAGAATAGAGTTCAACTCCTTCTTCCTTCTTCCTTCTTCCTTCGTGTCCTTCGTGCCTTCGTGGTTCATTAACTCTTGATTTGTGTAGGGGCGTATTGCAATACGCCCCTACTCTTCTCTCAATTCAATCTGCCATAACGTGCTGTCATCACATTTTCAGGATGAGATTGATTATATAACCAAGCCCACATTTGATCACCAAAAGAAAAATGCCACCATTCTCTAGGGTTGCGTTGAAACCCAGCTTTTAACATCACATCCCGCAATAATTGACGGTGAGCATGATATTCTGGATGACTATGATGATAATATTCTGGAAGTGAGCGATCGGACATTTCATCAATAGGTGAACCCATATCCACAACTTCCCCAATATCATTAACTAGAGTAATATCCACCGCAGCCCCCGTACTATGAGGAGGAGGAGTTTTCATATCCAAACTGGGTACAGCCCAAATTTCATAAACCGCTGTCCATACCTCTTCTCGTTGCTGGGGTGACAATTCCTTACCCGTCAAACCCCTTTCTCGCAACGCTTCCCCAAAACTGTAATCTACCATAAATTGCTGTACAGCTACGGGACGATAAGCATCAAATATTTGAATATACCAATTAGGATGTAGTAATTGTAAATAACTTCGCGCCTGAATCAAATTTTCAATCACACTTTGGCGTAAATAATAAGGTGAATGTCCTCCATAATCAGCACCTAACTTTTGATAAGGGTGAGGAGATTCCACCGCAAACAATTCCAGAGGAATTTTAACTAAAGGTTCACTACATTCAATAATGGGAATTTGGTGATATGGTCGCATTTTAGGGGATTTAGGGGGATATAAAAGTTTTTGATACATCACTAAGGACTTGTTCATTCATCCTCTTAAATCGGTGTTTAGTCTTCATGTTGACAACAAGACTTTTTCTCCGCATTGGGAACAGGATCATAACCGCCTGGATGAAAAGGATGACAGCGTAAAATCCGCATAATAGCCATCCAACTACCACGGAATACCCCAAACCGTTCAATAGCTTGAATCGCATACATAGAACAAGTAGGTTGAAAGCGACAAGCGGGGGGAAGCAGGGGAGAAATAAAGAAGCGATAACCCTTAATCAGCCAAATCAATAATATTTTCATGTCCAAATCCCATAAAGTAGAATTAAAGTTAAAAATATCTCTATTCCATCATTGTTTAACACATTGCTCACATTGGAAACCCTTTCCCCATTGTCGCTGCAAATTGCCCCTGCTGCGGCTTGGGTAGGATTAATTATCTGCATTGCTTGGGTAGTTAGTCGTTTTACTGATAGCGAACCAGAAATCATCCGTAAAATCGTGCATATTGGCACAGGTAACGTTATTATCATCGCGTGGTGGTTAGATATTCCCCCTTATGTGGGCATTATAGCCTCAATTTTTGCGAGTATTATTACCTTATTCTCTTATAAATTCCCCATTCTTCCGGGTATTAATAGCGTCGGTCGTCAAAGTTTGGGAACATTTTTCTATGCTGTGAGTATAGGTGTTTTAGTGGGTATTTTCTGGTATTTACACCAACCCCAATATGCCGTTTTAGGAATTATGACTATGGCTTGGGGAGATGGATTAGCGGCCTTAATTGGTAAACGCTTTGGTAAACATAAATATATAGTTTTCGGTTCTCAAAAAAGCTGGGAAGGTTCTTTAACAGTTACTTTAATTAGTTATTTTATTTGTGTAACTCTTTTACTGATTACTCAAGGCAATATATGGCAAACTTGGATAGTTGCTTTAATAGTTGCTTTAATTGCTACAATTTTAGAAGCATTTTCTTTTTTAGGAATTGATAATTTAACAGTTCCTATCGGTAGTGCAATCTGTGCTTATTTGTTGAATCAGCTACTTTGTAGTTACTGAATAATTTCTGATCTAACTAAATGATCGTAACGCCTTATTCCTTATTCCTTCTTCCTTCTTCCTTCGTGTCCTTCGTTCCTTCGTGGTTCATTAACTCCTGAATCCTGTAGGGGCGTATTGCAATACGCCCCTACTCCTATCCCTTACGAAAAAACTTCTTTAGCAACTCCTAATTATGAACTTTACTTGGTTAGACAGTAATAGCTGGTTAATTGAAATTAACGAACAACGGATACTAATTGACCCTTGGTTAATTGGAGATTTAACCTTTAATAATTTAGAGTGGTTATTTAAAGGTTCTCGTGATCAAGATCGGAGAATACCAGATAATATCAATTTAATTCTGCTTTCTCAGGGATTAGAAGATCACGCGCACCCACCCACCTTAAAGCAGCTTGACAAAAATATCCCCGTTGTCGCTTCTCCCAATGCGGCTAAAGTAGTAGAACAATTGGGTTATCAACAAATTATCACTCTCAATCATAGTGAAACCTTCACCTTAAATCAGCAAGTAGAAATCAAAGCCTTTCCCGGTTCTCCCATTGGTCCAACTTTATTAGAAAACGGCTATTTACTCAAAGATTTAGCAAATAATTCCACATTATATTATGAACCCCACGGCTATCATTCCCCCCAAATCAAAGAGATAGAATCCATTGACGTAGTAATTACACCAATCATTGATTTAGGTTTACCCGTCCTTGGTGCGATTATCAAAGGAATGAGTAGCGCCCTGGAAGTGGCAAAATCTGTAAAACCTCAATTTATGCTTCCTACTGCTGCGGGAGGGGACATTTTATTTACAGGAATATTAACCAAATTTCTGCAAACTCAGGGAAATGCATCAGAATTTCAGACATTACTGGAGAAAAACAATTTAAAAACCAAAGTCATCACTCCTAACCCTGGTGAAAAGGTTACCGTTCTAAATTTTTCTAGTTAATTTTTGAGAAAAAATGTAACAAATATTAATTTCCTGTTTTTCCCTAAACAGCTTATTGACTTGGGAATTCTGACTCTGGTTAGATGAATTTTCATAATTTTAACTCTTTCAGTAAGGTGCTATTATTTATGCCTTAGAGTTAATTCTTAGAGAAATTTATCAATGTCCAGACTTCGTGTTTCCCTAGCCTTGAGTATCGCTACCATAGCCAGTGGCTTTCTTTTAGCCGCTTGCGAAAATCCTACCCCTCCAACACCTACCGGAAGTAGTAGTGCCTCACCAGCAGCAACAGCTACCAGTACAACCAGTGATGCTAAAGGATTAAAAATTGGCAGTTTATTACCAACAACTGGTGACTTAGCTTCCATTGGCCAACAAATGGTAGGTTCAGTTCCCTTGCTTGTAGATACTGTTAACGCCTGTGGGGGTGTGAATGGTGAAAAAGTTAGTTTGGTACAAGTAGACGACCAAACAGACCCCAAAGCCGGCGCAGCGGGGATGACCAAATTAGCAACTTTAGATAAGGTAGCTGGTGTAGTCGGTTCTTTTGCTAGTAGTGTTTCTACTGCGGCGGTTTCCGTAGCTGTACCCAATAAAGTCATGCTGATTTCTCCTGGTAGCACCAGCCCTGTATTTACCGACAAAGCTAAAAAAGGCGATTTCAAGAGTTTTTGGGCGCGGACTGCTCCCCCTGATACCTACCAAGCCTTAGCTTTAGCCCAACTAGCTCGCAAAAAAGGTTTTAAACGAGTTTCCACAGTGGTGATTAACAATGACTATGGTGTAGGTTTTGAAAAAGCATTTGTGGAAACTTTTGAAAAATTAGGTGGCACAGTAATTAATAAAGATAAGCCTATTCGCTACGATCCTAAAGCACAAACCTTTGATACAGAAGCAACTGCGGCATTTGCTGGGAAACCAGATGCAGTTTTAGGGGTGTTATATGCGGAAACTGGGAGTTTATTTCTCAAAGCTGCTTATCAGCAAGGTGTTACCAAGGGAGTACAAATTTTACTCACAGATGGTGTAAAATCTCCTACTTTCCCTGATCAAGTAGGTAAAGCTAGTGATGGCAAGTATATTTTATCTGGGGCTATTGGTACAGTTCCCGGTTCTAGTGGTCCAGGTTTAGAAAACTTCAATAAACTGTGGAAAGATAAAAAAGGTGGTTCACCTGGAGAATATGCACCTCAAGCTTGGGACGCTGCGGCATTATTGGTATTAGCTGCCCAAGCTGCTAAGGAAAACACAGGAACAGCTATTGCTGGTAAAATTCGGGAAGTCTCCGCTGGTAAGGGTACACCTGTCAGCGATGTTTGTGAAGGATTGAAGTTACTTAAAGCAGGCAAACAGATTAATTACCAAGGCGCAAGCGGTGATGTAGATGTTGACGCTAACGGCGATGTTATTGGTACTTATGATGTCTGGACTGTAGGTGATGATGGCAAAATCAAGGTGATTGATAAGGTTAGTCCTAAGTAGGGGACAGGGGACAGTCTGCAACTTGAGTCATTAATTTAAGAAAGTTTTTCCGCTTCCAATTCATGCCAC
>JAKOGY010000171.1 GCA_028658405.1 Dolichospermum sp. ST_sed8
TCTGCTTGTGCATATCATAGAGATAATACTGGAGAAGGTGAACGAAATATTAGTGGAAATATTAGTGATATCCAAGCTTTAACAGATTCTCTATTTCAGTTTTCTTATGCTGATGAAGAGAGTAACCTGACAGAACGTTTTAAGAAGTGGTTGGAAGATGTGATTGTCAATGGTTTAGAGTATTGGAATAAGAGTGTTTAATAAAAGAGTAGGAGCGATACCTTCGCTAACGCATTTCTGGTGTAGAGTTAGAGACTTTTTAGGTTGGTTGCAATCACAGCTTTATAGCGGTATGCACTTAAATGAAATACATCATAGTCCCCTCCTCGCTTGCGGGGAGGGGGTTGGGGGTGGGGTTCTTGTATCTCACTCAACCAAAAACCGCTATAATAATAATTTTCACCAAATAACATTTACTGGACAAACTTCATTTTCTCTCAGTTTACAAAAGTGATAAAATTATTAAATTTATCTATCTAACTATAATTTTAACTGTTAAATAGTAAATATGGGAAATCCCAAATATTCCAGATCAAATGGGATTAATTACCTATTATGCAAATTGATACAAATAAATTTTCATGGTTTGATGTAGCAGATGATGTTAAAGAATTATTAATCTTAGCAGCACAGACTTGGGAAAATACAGAAGAATCTGCAAAATATATGCAACAGGCTTTAGCTAAAACAGCAGATAACACAGATGTTTTAGTTGCAGCTTATAGATATTTTTATTACAAAAATAATTATATTCTCGCACTGACAACAGCAGAGAAAATAACCGCTAAAATTAAGAAAGCGGAAAGTCTACCTGAGATTTGGGAAGAACTGAAACCTATTCTCGTTAAACGCCACGAAGAACCCCAAATCAGATTGTACTTAAATGCTTATGCTGCTTCTGGTTTGGTATTAGCTAAACTAGGAAAAATAGAGCAAGCTAAGGAAATCAGTACCAGAATAAAAGGTATTGATGAAAAAAATGATTTTGGTGCTGGTATTCTCCTAGATATTTTAACCCGTCCAACAGAAGATGATGATTAATTATGCAAGGTAAGGATTGGTTTATTGCTGCAAATGGACAGCATCAAATCTGTAAATCAGCAAGAGAATGGGAGCTATTGCGTGATAATTATCGGTTGTACCGCTTTCTAACTGAAGTTGAAGATGTTCTCAAAAATGTTGAAGATGAATCAACCCAACTTCCAGAAATTAGAATGTTAGTAAGACGGTTAATTATCAATTCCTATTGGGTACAAAGTCAATCTTTAGAACCAGATCCAAAAACAGGACTCTCGGTTTTACTATTATATAATGAATTGGGATTTCCCTTAACTGTACAAACAGTTACATTTGCACCAGGGACAACTTCTAATATTCATAATCATGGAACATGGGGAGTAGTCGCAATCTTAAAAGGTCAGGAAAAAAACACATTTTGGCGACGTAGTTCCCACCCAGATTTTCCTGATAAACTGGAAAAAGTGGGAGAAATAAATTTATCTCCCGGTGATATTGTCAGTTTTACACCTGAAACAATACATCAAGTTGAATCCATTGGAGACAAACCAACAGTAACATTTAATATTTATGGAGAAACCAACCCAAAACAGAGATTTGAATTTGACGTAATTAACCACATTGCTAAAAAATTTTAAAAGTAATGGCAAAAACATCAATAACAGATTATTGTGATAAATATAATAATATCTGCGTTTATCTGCGTTTATCCGCGTTTAATTATTTCCTATCCATAAATCAAACCAGAACCTTATAGGAGAAATCGCAATGGCCAGAGTAATTTTCTATGAAAAACCAGGCTGTAAAGGTGGTATAAAGCAAAAAGTTTTGCTCACAGCCGCAGGTCATGAAGTAGTAGTATATAACCTATTAACAGAACCTTGGACAGTGGAAAAATTGCGATCATTTTTTGGCGATCGCCCAGTGATAGAATGGTTTAATAAAGCTGCACCTAGAGTAAAATCAGGAGAGGTGAATCCTGAAAACATCAACGCTGAAAATGCTTTAGTCATGATGTTAAGAGATCCCTTATTAATTCGTCGTCCCTTAATCCAAGTAGGGGATAAAAGAGAAGTAGGTTTTGATGTTGAAAAAATTGACGCATGGATAGGCTTAAAAGCTGTAGATGATTCTTTTAAAGAAATGAGTGAAAAACTCATGCAGCAAAACCTCCAAGGCTGCGCTAATGGACACAATCACGACCATGATCATGGTAAAGGTGGTTGTAAAAATCACGAAAAAGAACACCAGCATTAACCATCAAAAAGCCTCTTTATTTCTCTATTCCCTCGTTCCCAATCTCTGATTGGGAACGAGAAAAATACTACAGAAAAAAGTTTTCATATATTTTCTAGTATTTGACATACGCTTTCAAAATTATGCAAAACTTCACTATTAGAAAATCTAACTATTTCCAATCCATGTCCTTTTAATATATCTGTTCTTTCTAAGTCATAATCTTTACCTTCAGAGGTAAAATGGCTATCACCATCTACCTCAATCACTAACTTCAAACTTGGACAATAAAAGTCAACAATAAAATTATCAATAGGTCTTTGTCTAAGAACGCGAAATTTAAAATTTTTTAAATATTCATTCCACAGCTTTTTCTCTGCGGGTGTCATATTTTTTCTTAGTTCTTTTGCTCTTGCTACAAGCTTTTGGTTATAGGGTAAGTGAAAATCTGATTGAAGTAAGTTTTTTTGTTCAGACATTTTTCATTTGATTTAGATACTAGTGATGATCCCCCCTAACCCCCCTTAAAAAGGGGGGAACTAGAGTTAAAGTCCCCCTTTTTAAGGGGGATTTAGGGGGATCTAAGAATATTTAATACACAATAAGAGACTTTGAAAACACCCTCTAAGGGAGGAACTAGAATCAAAGTCCCCCTTTTTAAGGGGGATTTAGGGGGATCATCTATAATCCTGTGTTTGAATATCTCGTAACCTTGCAGCATCACGCATATTATAATCAGTGCGAGTAAAGCGATTTAGCTGCATTTCAAAGAATTCCCGATTTGCTTGTAAATGCTTGGGGTTTTCATCATCTAAAGGATATAAAAGGGCAGTTCTCAAAGCTTGAATTACCGCAGATGTGACATTATACATGGAACGTTGAAAAGTAATTCCCAATTGAATCAAAATATCTTCTTCTCCTCGACAATATTCTTGATAATAATCAACAAGATATTGAGGCAAAAAGTGCAACATATCTTGCATTAATAACGTGGGAGGAATACCTGCTGTACCCACAGGAAAGACATCAGCGTAAAGAATCCCATAATGGAAGTCTTTTTGATCTTCTGGAACTTGTCCTGCTTGGGCATTATAAGACTTTGTCCCTCTAAATGGGGCTGTGCGATAAAAAACAGCTTCTACATAGGGTAATGCTGCTTCATATAGCCAGGTAAAACCTTTAGATTTCGGGATAATTTCATAACATTCACCATCAATATAAACATGATGATAAATCGGACGACCAGCAATTGCAAATATGCCATTTACGAGAAAGTCCATGGCATCAGGTACACCTTTAAAACCACCTTCATCATAAATGTCTGACATTTCAAAAAACACAGGTGCCATGACTTCCCAGAAAAGCCCTAAATTAGAATAATAGGACATCATCCGACACTGTTCCAAGAACATATCAGGAAATAGTTTGTAAAGTCCTGACATTAAAGGATTTTTGCGAAAATAAGCTTTAATTGCCTTATCCGCATTAGCTTTATATTCTTCTGAATCTAAATAAGCATCAAATTGATTAACTGGGGCGTACATTTTGCGATGCCATAACATTGCTTGCATACAAGCTTCCGCAAATTCCATATTAATTCTGTCATGGAATAAATGATGGAAAATCTTGGGCATTTTTCCAGTTTCACCTTTTTCCATAAATGCCAAAAGTTCAGGATGTGCAGTAGCTACACCCCGCCAAATTCTTAAATCAGCATCATCACCAGCATAATGATTATGTAGGTCTAAATATTCTTGGGGTAAGAAATATTTAAAAGCTGGTAAAGGATCTAAAAATACTTGTTCAGCAATGTAAAGTAAATCTCGCCAATAGAAATCCATCGGTACAGCATAAGCTTTATAAATACCGATGATTTGCATTAAATTTTCTGGTGTATCTGGCAACATTGAACCACCAGCTTCTAAGCGATGAATAATTTCGGCAAATTCATGTTTAGAAGGGGGAATTTTGGTAGTTTGTTTTTCTGAAGTTTGTACCATAATATTTTTTTGTTGATTAATAAATGTTTTGATTGTGGAAAAGATTTTTTTAGAAATTGTCGGGGTTTAGCAATGCTAAACCCTCATGATTTTTGATAATTACTTCAAGGCAATTACAGTCTTTTCTGTAGTAGGAATTACTGCTACCATTGCAGTAGTTGTAGTTTCACTCCAACGCACTAACCAAACAGGTTGTACTCCTAAGAAAACAATTAGAGATGCTAAAATTAACGCAGGGATTTTTTCTGCCCAAAATACTTTGGGATAATAGGCTAAGTTATTTTGCAATTTACCAAAACAGGTGCGGTTGAGAAGAATGACAAAATAAACTGCGGTTAAACCAGATGCTACTACACATAAAAGTGTAGGAATGGGAAAGGTGGAAAAACTGCCTTGAAAGGAAATAAATTCGGCAATGAAACCGGTTAAACCAGGAATACCCGCACTAGCCATACCACTTAAAACTAGTAAAGCACTAATCAATGGTAAACCGCGAATAGGACTCATTAAACCATTCAGTTTGTCTAATTCTCTTGTGCCAACTTTGGTTTCAACAACTCCAACTAAATGGAAGAGAATAGCCAGGATAATTCCATGACTAAACATTTGGGAAACTGCACCAACTAATGATAATGGTGTGGCTGCTGCGGCTGCTAATAAAATATAGCCCATGTGTCCGATAGAACTATATGCTACCATGCGTTTTATGTCTGTTTGCGATATCGCTACAATTGCCCCATAAATCGCGCTAATTGCCCCCCAAATTGCTAAATTTGGGGCGATAATGTGCCAAGTTTGGGGAAACATTCCCAAGCCAAATCGCAATAATCCATAAGTTCCCAGTTTTGCTAATACTCCACCTAGCAAAATAGCGATAGGTGTGGAAGCTTCAACATAAGCATCTGGTAGCCAAGTATGGAAAGGAATTAAAGGAATTTTGATGCCAAAACCTACAACTATTCCTGCTAATAATACTAATTGCATTCCCGCAGAAATATTTTGAGTTGCCACAGCATCAAAGGCAAAACTATGAGAACCAGTTAACCACACCATTCCTAAAAATGTGGCTAAAATGAAAGCCCCAGAAATAGCTGTATAAATCAGGAATTTCATGCCCGCATAAGCCCGTTTTTCTCCTCCCCAAATGGAAATTAGTAAATAAAAGGGAATTAATTCCAATTCATAAAATAGGAAGAACAGTAGTAAATTTTCTGATAGAAATGCACCAGCAGCACCACCACTGACTAACAAAATCAAGGAATAAAATAAGCGAGGACGTTCTGTATCTTTACTGCTGCTGTAAATAGCAATCCAAGTTAAGAAGCTATTTAATAACAACATTAATATTGATAATCCATCAACTCCTAATTGATAGCTCAAACCTAATGTTTCATTCCAAGGTAGGTATTCTGTAAATTGCATCCCTGGATTGCTGATATCAAATTTTAACAAAATGAAAATACTCCACAGCAAAACTAAACCTGTGACGATTAAAGATACTAACCGAATTCGGCTCGCGGGAACGTCTTTTGCTGGATAAAAACCTATGATTATAGCGGCTATAATTGGTAGCCAAATTAAAACACTCAACATATTTATTAATTGGTAATTGATAATTGGACTATCCTCAATACGATTGAGATGGCAATTATTATTTTAGATTAATATTAGCAATCCCAATTGTATGTATCTAAAAAAGTAAATCTATCAGTTGAATACCCCAAAAAGGCCATGTCACCCAAGCACCTAAAAAACCGACTCCTAACAGAACTGTTAAGGCATAAGATTGAGTTTGTCCATTGTTGCTATATTTTAAACCTTCACCACTTAAGAGAGAGGATAAACCTACAAAGTTGACGATACCATCTACCACAAATCTGTCCAGCATATCGGCAAATTTAGAAAGTTGGGCAACGCCAAAAATAATGGTAACTTTGTAAATTTGAGGGGTGTAAAAATCGTAAGCAAATAAATTTTGTAAACCTTGCCAGGGTAGACGAATTGGTTTAGGAATATTGCCTAAATAGATGATGCTACTAATACTACAACCAAAGATACTTGACCAAATTAATAGCAGTGCCACATCTTTATTTAATGTTGCCCAGTCAGGTAGTAATGATAGACTTTGCAACACTAAAGGCAGGTGTAAAACAAAGCCCGATAAAATCATCATTGGTAAAACCATCAACCAAATAGCTTCGGGAGAACGTTCACTCATTTGTTTGGGTTTACCACCAAAAATTAAAGCAAATTCTCTAGTTAAACTAAATGTAGTTAAAGCATTAACAAAAATTACTATTCCTACTAAAGTCGGATGTGTTTCCCATAAACCATCAGCTAGTTTAAACAACGCCCAAAAACTACCTAAAGGGGGAAAACCAATTAAACCCAATGTGCCAACAATATATGCTAACCCGGATATGGGACGACGTGACCATAATCCACCAAGTTGGGTAACATCTTGGGTAACACTATTCCAAACTATTCCCCCCGTACTCATCACTAATAATGCAGCAGCGAGGGCATGGGTGAGGATTAATAATAGAGCTGCTTCATTTTGCTGTGTACCTACCGCAATAAATATCAACCCCATGTAAACACTGACAGAATAAGATAAACAGCGTTTAATGTCAATTTGAGCGATCGCAATTAATGCCCCACCAATAGCTGTCACCGCCCCAATAGCCACTATCGCCGAAGATGCTACAGGTGATAAACTAAACACAGGTTGCAATTTAATTAATACCCATGCACCACTGGCAACTACCACCGAACTCCGCAAAATTGTACTGGGAACGGGTCCCTCCATTGCTTCATCTAACCACAAATGCAAGGGAAACTGGGCGCATTTACCCATTGGTCCGGCAATTAAACCCAAACATACTAAAGTAATAATTGTCGGGTCAACATTAGCAGTAGCCGCCCATGCAGCTAACTCCGTATAATTCCAAGTTCCTGAAAGTGTCCATAGTCCCAAGACACCCATTAATAAAAACAAGTCTCCCACCCGTTTGGTTAAAAAAGCATCTCGCGCCCCAGTTATTACCAAAGGCTGACTAAACCACAAACCTACTAATAAGTAAGTTCCCAAGGTGAGGATTTCTAGAATTACATAGGTAAAGAAGAGATTGTTACACAGAACTAAAGCACACAAACCTGCTTCAAATAATCCTAATAAGGAAAAGAAACGCCCCCAACCCCAGTCCATTTCCATGTAACCAATAGCGTATATCTGCGCCAGCAAATTCAAGCCGGTAATAATAATTAACGCACCTACACTGACAGCAGAAATTTCTAAACTAATAGTCAGATTTAAACCTGCTGTAGATAACCAAGGAATAAATACTTCTTTAGCTGGATGATTCCAAGTTGCTGGAAAAGCTAAGACAGCATGAAAAAAGGAGAACAAGGTCATGACCACATTCACATATCCCGCTGGTCGAGGACCAGTTTTGCGAATGATTCCCGGCGACCAAGGTATGGCTAGAAGCCCACCGATTAAAGCATAAACAGGAATTAGCCAAACAGTATCTAATAAATACTGATTCATTCAATTACCTCTATAGTTTGCAGCAAAACTTAAAGAAACTACATCAAATAGTGTTGATCCCTATCAACCTGGTCATGACCAATAATGAAAATTTATCTTTATTTAATATTGTTAGAAATAGCTTACCGTTATCTGTACCAAAAAGGAATTGTTTAATTAGATAAATCCCCAATATTTTGTGTAAAGAATTCTTATAATTCAAAGCATTAGATTATTAAATAATAACTATTGTTTTCAATCTATGGATTGAACAACAAGATCCCAATAACAAAATCCCCGACTTCTTTAAGAAGTCGGGGATCTAAATTTGATAAATCACACTTTGGCAATTATGTCAAGTGGCAAATTAGGGAAGTTATTGGCCGCAATGATTACTTGTGGATTAAGTTGGCTAATAGGTGCTGGTTTCATATCTCGATAATCAATAATTTGGACAACAATCAGGTAAGCAATAGCCAAAAGTATAGAAAATGCACCTGTAATAATCGCCACTATCTGGGAACGGTTCATGAGACTTTCCTGCAAATTAATTTATTGTGACTAATAATATCCACCTTGCCATAGACTTTGATTATAGGATGCTTTTATAGATAAATTATGTCACTAACTGAAGAAATTCTTTCCCAACTACCAGGCGATGTTTTAGGCGCTTTGCGTCGCACTGACACCATATTAACATCCCTACAAACTGATAACGCACCCATACCCAACGGAGTTAAAGAAAATTCAGAGAATTTAGACTCTGTGAAATTTGATGTCATTATCTGTGGTGGAACTTTGGGAATTTTAATCGCTGCGGCTTTAGCTGTGCGGGGTGTGCGGGTAGCGTTGCTAGAAAGGGGAATTTTGCGCGCAAGAGAACAGGAATGGAATATTTCTCGCAAAGAGTTAGCAGTGTTTCGAGAATTGGAATTACTGACAGAAGGGGAATTAGCAGAAACTATCGTTACTGAATATAACCCCGGAAGAGTTAGTTTTCAAGGTGGTACAGAAGTTTGGGTAGAAGACGTTTTAAATATTGGCGTTAATCCTATTTATTTACTCGAAACCTTAAAAACGCGCTTTCTCAATGCTGGGGGAATGTTATTTGAAAATACACCATTTAGTGATGCCGTAGTTCACCCAAATGGAATCATAGTCAATAATCAATTTACCGCAAAATTGTTATTGGATGCCATGGGAAACCTTTCCCCAATTAGTCAACAAGCGCGTCAAGGAAAAAAACCAGATGCACTTTGTTTAGTTGTGGGAAGTTGTGCAAAAGGATTTCCGGAAAACAACTCAGGAGATTTGTTGTGTTCTTTCACAGCTTTAGAAAATCAATGTCAATATTTTTGGGAAGCTTTTCCAGCTAAAGATGGGAGAACCACTTATCTATTTACATATATGGATTCAGAACCACAACGCTTAAGTTTAGAAAATTTATTTGATGAATATTTACGCCTGTTACCAGAATATCAAGGTGTAGAGATTAATCGTCTAAATTTTCAAAGGGCGCTGTTTGGTTTCTTTCCCAGCTATCGTCAAAGTCCTCTGCAAACCCCTTGGCATCGAATTTTGCCAGTGGGAGATAGTAGCGGTAATCAATCACCTTTAAGCTTTGGCGGTTTTGGGGCTATGGTGCGTCATTTACACAGGTTAACCTTAGGAATTGAGGAGGCATTAAAAACTGATCAATTATCTGCCCAATCTTTGGCAATTCTCCAACCCTATCAACCAAGTTTAAGTGTAACTTGGTTATTTCAAAAAGCCATGAGTGTAGGTGTAAATCAGAAAATTGATCCCAATCAAATCAACCAATTACTCTCCGCTGTATTTGCCGAAATGCAGCAGTTAGGAACACCTGTGTTAAAACCTTTTTTACAAGATATCGTCCAGGTTGGGGCGTTGACACAAACTTTATTGAAAACTGGTTTATCTCATCCTTTATTAGTTGCAAAAATTATTCCCCAAGTTGGTTTATTGAGTTTGTTGAATTGGATGTTACATTATATTAATTTATGCCTTTATAATGGTTTGTTTTTGGTAACTCCAGTGATAAAATTATTAATTAATAATTTATCTATTCAACAACAATATTACTGGCATCGGTTAATAGATAAATGGCAATTTGGTTCTGGCAATGATTATTCTGAATAATATCTGAAAATAAAATAATTGAACGCAATTCTATCAGGGTAAAATACTTTGCTGTGCTAATTGGGTTACTGCGTGAACGAGAAGGTAATTTTTATTTAAGTGTGTTGCAATCTTCGGGTTATTTGTTAGGAATTTGTTAATTTGTGAGGATTTTTTAGCTATGAAGACAATGGCGGATTTTTTGCATCTCCGTTGTCGCTAAACCTAAATACATTTGCTGTAATTCTGTGGATAAATCAGGGTTTTTGATCAAATGTTCTATCCGGCTTTCAACAGTAGCAATCAAGTTATCTAAGTTTTCGTCAACAACTATATGTTGTTTCTGTATCTGCTTTAAGTCTGGTTGTAGTGGTAGTTCGGTGGAGTTACTTTGGTTATGTAAAGATTTAGCTTTCTCGGTTTCCAATTGAGCTACAGTTATTTGTAATGTTTCTATGACTCCATACATCTCCAGTGGATCAAATATTCGCAACAAGCTGGTTTGAGTGACGATAGCTAACTTTGCTCCCCAATCCCAGGATACAACTAATCGCTGCACTCGTCGCTGCTGCATTTCTTGATGAGCAGACCAGAGGGAATCTTCTGGACTTAGCAAAAATAAGGGTGTACTCATCACTGTTTTTGCCTCAATTTGAGCCAAATTTAATCCCAATGCTTGAAATTGTACGATGTCTCTTTCTGTCACAATTCCTACTGGTTTAAAAGCTGATAAGACATCGTTCCAGGAATCTGTTTTTACTATCACCACGCAACTAACTCGATTTTCCGCCATCATCTGCGCCAAACTGAGTACGGAGGCTGTAGGTGGTGCATGAATTACCTGAGTGGTCATTACTTCTGACACCCGCCGCATTTTCAGCAAATTGGTAGGGCGCAAAATTTGTCTAATACTTTCTGGGGAGACGATTCCTACTACTTGTTCCTCTCCATTGACTATCACCAAGTGGCGAATGCGATATCGTCGAAATAAAAATAATGCTGCAAATATATCCTGAAATGCCTTTTCTGTCAAGGTTATGACTGGATTTACCATAACTTCAGCTATTTTCACATCAGTAAAGTCTGTACCCATTGCTGTGAATTTGACAATATCTCGTTCTGTAAAAATACCCAATAGTTCTGTTTCTTCCATGACTAAAACACAACTTGAACGCGTGCCTTGCATGGAATTAAAGCCAATTTCTAAATCAAAATCAGGTAATAAACAACTATTACCTCGCGTCTGATTCATTAAATTCACAACATTAATTAGGGAAGTATGGGGCGCAACAACCAGTGGATGCCTATCTATCGCCTCTTCTAAGCAGGGAACGCCAATGAGTGGGTCATCAATTTGCATGGTTGACAATAGCTGATGAAGTTAATTTATGAAGTTTTGTAAAGTTTTTTGTCATATACATATTATTTTCTACAAATTTCAGTTATGATACGGGGGATGTAAAGGATAAATCGAGGAGACAGTTTACATATAAAGGGTTTAACGATTAAAAGGTAAATGGAGGATAAAATTTAAAGTTGTCTATTCAAATAGGGCAAAGAAAACATTTTTACTTTGTGGTTCTAAATCAGAGCCAATTTGACACTCTGCGCTCTAAAGAGACGCAGATTCTATAGAGAGTTTCAGTCTATATCCCTCAGTTATCCCAGTTTCA
>JAKOGY010000172.1 GCA_028658405.1 Dolichospermum sp. ST_sed8
AGCGAGATTACTGGCTATCCGTCAAGTAACACAGCTAAATGCTGGGAAAAAGACAGCGGGAATAGACGGCAAAACCGCGCTCTCATTCGAGCAAAGGTTTGAACTAAGTGAAAAACTTAGAACCGAATGTAACGACTGGAAACACCAGGGATTGCGTGAAATACCCATTCCTAAAAAGGATGGTAAAACCCGGATTCTCAAAGTCCCCACTATTGCAGATAGAGCATATCAGTGCCTTATCAAGTACGCATTAGAACCAGCACACGAAGCAACTTTCCACGCATATAGCTACGGGTTTAGGACGGGACGCTCGGCGCATGATGCACAGAAAATCTTGTTCCTTAACCTACGCTCAACCAGCAATGGAATAGATAAACGAGTTATAGAACTCGATATCGAAAAATGCTTTGACAGGATAAACCACTCCGCCATAATGGATAGACTCATCGCTCCTTATAGCATAAGACAGGGAATCTTTCGCTGTCTCAAAGCCGGAGTCAACCCAGAGTTTCCTGAACAAGGAACACCTCAAGGTGGAGTGGTAAGCCCACTACTAGCTAACATCGCCTTAAACGGGATTGAAAGTATTCATAGATACCACAAGGAATCTAATCACAGAATTACAAACAAGACCTCAAGGGAAAAGATTGTCGAACCATCAATCCGCTATGCAGATGATATGGTGATAATACTCAGACCACAAGACGATGCCACAGAAATACTTGATAAAATCAGTCAGTTTTTAGCAGAGCGGGGAATGAAAGTCAGCGAGAAAAAGACAAAGCTAACCGCCGCGACAGATGGATTTGATTTCCTCGGCTGGCACTTTAAAGTCCAGAAAAACGGGAAGTTTAGATGCGTTCCATCAGTGGACAATTTCAAAGCTTTTCGCAAGAAAGTAAAAGCCATCGTCAACAACTCGAATTATGGTGCTACCACAAAGGCTGAGAAATTAGCTCCTGTAGTTAGAGGTTGGAGGAATTACCACCGCTTCTGCAAGATGGATGGGTCACGTAACTCGTTACTCCACATCAAAATAAGAGCATTCAAGGTATTCAACAAGGAAGCCAAACAGAACCGCTTTACCAGTAAGCAATTACGAGATAAAGCGTTCCCAGCAGTTCCTTGCTCCGAAAATAAACACATCAATGTCAAAGGCGAAAAATCACCCTACGACGGAGATTTGGGTTACTGGAGCGAGCGTAACAGCAAGCTCTATGACAACCATACCTCTAAAGCCCTCAAACGGCAAAACCATAAATGTGGACATTGTGGATTAAAATTGCTCAGTGATGAAAAGGTACATCTACACCATGTAGATGGAAGTCATACGAACTGGAAAACTAAAAACCTTCTAGCCATTCATGAAAGCTGCCACGATTACATACATACCAGCAAAAGCGAAAGCTAAGAACATCGGAAGCTGGGTGCGGTGAAAGTCGCACGCCCAGATTTAACAGAGAGGGGCGGGAAATAATATTCCCCCTCGACTCTACCCAAACATAAACTCCGCGCTATCCAAGTCCATTTTTCTCCCGCTCAATTAGGTGATGAACTTTCTAGTGATCAATTATTAGAATATTACCCCGAATTGATTCCACTGTAAGAGGATGTTTTAAAAGTCTCTCAGAGGATGTTTTAAAAGTCCTTCGTGGTGTATCAAATATTTTCAGATCCCCCTAAATCCCCCTTAAAAAGGGGGACTTTGACTCTAGTTCCCCCCTTTTTAAGGGGGGTTAGGGGGGATCAGTAAGTACCTAAAATCACCACTCAAAACTTTTCAAACAACCTCTAAATGATTCATTGGTCTGTAATTAATACCAGCACAAAACATGAACACTATGATGATCACCGTACTGCGTCAATTTACAGTTGTTTGTTTAGCCTTGACTCTGTGCTTAACAACTGTCGCTTGTGGGGGAGGAAACCAAGTTAATTCTTCAACAAAGAATGGTAACCAAATTGCTACTCCCACCAAATTAAATGATGGTCAGTATGAAGTACAACAGGGTACATACAACGATGTTAATGGTGAGTATACCCTGTTTTTACTCAATAACACCCCCCCAAGCTTTGCCACAGAAAAGCTACAAATGGCCCGATTGACTGATGAAGAAATCAAAGCAGGTAAGAAAACTTACTTAAAAGTAGAAAATAGTCAGCCAGTCTTATACATGACTGAAGACTTTAAACTTGAGTACATCCATAACGTCACAGAAACCAAAAACAATCCCCAAACTGGACAACCGGAAACTGTAGTTGTTCGTCAGCAAAGTAGTTTTTGGGCGCCTTTTGCAGGTGCTTTAGTTGGTAATGTTGCTGGTCAAGCTATTGGTAGTATGTTATTTAGACCTCAATATTATGTTCCCCCAGTCTATCAAGGAGGTGGGATCATGAATGGTTATGGTGGCTATGGTTCTAACTATGATTCAGCCGTTTCTAGTTACCGTTCTCGCTACAATGAACCACCCGCAGCAGTGAGAAATCGTACTACTTTCCGCACCACAGGAAACATCAGAAACTCTTCTTCAGGAAGCGGAAGCCGGACTACAACAGGTGGAAGAGCTTCCGGTTCTGGTTTTGGTAGTAGTACCCTTACACCTTCTGGTAACTCTAACTCTACCCGTCGCAATTCTGGTAGTAGTTTTGGTAGTGGTGGCCGTTCTTCCAGTCGTCGTTCTTCCGGTTTCGGTAGTAGAAGAAGATAGGAAATTTGGACATTGACCGAAAAGACGGGACACAAGCCCCGTCCTTCCAGGACGGCTTTATGTTAAAATTTGGTCATAGTCGCCATAGGGCATTGGGAGACTTTAAACGGACATGGAGGGACGATAAGACCACTTGTGGCGTGTTCTGGCGAAGTGTCAAGAATCACCGCACCTTCAGGTCGGTGAGTATGTCAAACTCTATCGCCCCCTAACCCCCAATTTTGGGGGAACCAGAATTTTCAAAGTCTCTTACAGCGATTTCCAATCATATAAGGTATACTCAAAACGGTTTAATTATTTGATTCTATAGGTAGGGGTTTAGCACTGCTCATTGGTGTCAACTTAACGTAAAATCCATAGCCCGCCTGGGAATGAATTCCCAGTCTAATAGCAAAAGTCATCTAAAGATGACTGAATATTCTGAAAATCTTTAGAGAACTCCACAAAAAACATGATCCCATAGTAAGCGTGAAAATTTCCACAAACCATTTTCAATGTCATTCCCGCAAAAGCGGGAATCCAGATTGTCTTATGGAACATAAATAATTTCTGGATTCCCCTCTTCAGGGGAATGACATGAAAACAGGATCAATCATTCTATGGAGTTCTCTTAGTCTACTTTAGTAGACTTTGGTTATTAGCCCTGAACTATGGCTTACGCCACGCTACGCTATCAGTTCTGGGCGGGTGTGGAAGCCAACAGATCAGGCATTTTTAACTTAAGTTGACACCTATGAAACCCCTACACATCTAAGTTTTTAGTGATTCTCTAAAAGTCCATGTTTTAACCGTGTTTAGTATACATCTTAGCCCCCTCATCGCTTGCGGGGAGGGGGTTGGGGGTGGGGTTCTTGTTCCGGGTTTGATGACAATTTGCTGTAATATTGAGGGAACAAGAATTTTCAAAGTCCCCCAGAATTGGGGGATTTAGGGGGCGAAATAGGCCGAAACGAAGACAGGTAGGACTTGTGTGTACACCGTAGCAATAAATGAGACCACATAAGCTATCTGTAGCTTAACCATTTGACTACCTCACCATAACCAATGTGCATATTGCCAAATTAGTAGATATCAGTATAAGATGTTAAGAACATATTACGCATCTACCATTATGATTAACGCTACTTGGCAACCTATTCTTAAATCTGCACTTGCTAAACTACGAAAATTTGCCCGTAGTGCTGATTTTGATGCTTCCCTAAAACAAGTATTTGGCGTTGAAATAGAAAGCACTGAACTTAAACAGGCTTGGTTAGCAGGAAATTTTGGCAGATTACCAAACTTAAAAATTATCGCTGCTAGTCAAATAAACAACGCTAGAGGTGCTTTTGCTGCGGCTACGAATACTCTATATTTATCGGACGAATTAATCAAAAGTCGTAATTTAAACGCTATTACAGAAGTTTTTCTAGAAGAATACGGACATTATCTTGATCATAAACTGAATCAGCAAGACACAGCCGGAGACGAAGGAGAATATTTTGCTGCGGTAGTGACAGGAAAAACTTTGAGTCTGTCGAATATCACTCGTTTGCAAACTGAGAATGACAAAGTTGTAGTTACTTTAGCAGGACAAGCGGTAGAAATAGAACAAAATCTACCTGTGATTTCTGTGTCAGTGGCAGATGGAACGATTAGTGAAACAGATCCAGGTAGTTTTGCGCTGAGTCGTGCTGTCACTGATACAGCATTGACGGTAAGTTATACTCTCACAGGAACTGCACAAAATGGTAGTGATTATCTTACCTTATCAGGTACGGCGACCTTTGCTTTAGGTAGCCAAACGGCAACAATTACAGTCACACCTATAGATGATGCCATTTATGAGTTTGGAGAAACTGTCACTTTAACTTTAAATTCGGGAACAAGCTATACAGTAGGAACTAACAATAATGCTACTTTGACAATTGTTGATAATGACTTAGTAGTTAAAAATATCGGCAATGGTTCCGCACCGCAGATTGATGGAAATAAGGTAGTTTGGTCGAATGGTTCTTCTGTTTATCTTTATGATGGTAGTACTACAACTACAGTAGCTTCAGGTTCTACGCCGCAAATAAGCGGTAATAATGTTGTTTATCAAAGCAGTGATTATGATATAGGTTTGTACAATGGGACTCAAACAAGTAATTTGAGTAATACTGCCAGTTCTTCAGGTTCAGGTACTGATAGAACAAATTATTTTTCTGGTCATGATGGTTATAGATATGATTCTAGTGTTGGTGTTTACTACTACTCCGATGATTATACATATATAGATCAGCAACGTGAGTACAACCCATTAGTATCAGGCAATAATGTAGTCTATTCATCCTACAAATATAGAGATTATTCAGGTGTGGAGTTAAATACATCTACCCGTATTGATGGTCAAATATTTGATAACCTATATCTTTACAATGGCACTCAAACCATCACCCTAGCCGATAATGCTAGTATTTCTCAAGATTATTCAGCAGACATAGATGGAAGTAATGTAGTATATCGGACTAGAAGTAGTGCTTCTGATGATTTGTACGAAATTTATCTCTACAACGGTTCTACCAGTGTTCAGCTAACTGATAATAGCTATGAAGACCGCACTCCGCAAATCTCAGGCAATAAAGTAGTATGGGCTGGTTTTGATGGCGCTGATTATGAGATATATTTCTACGATGGTACTACCGCATTTCAGCTAACCAGTAATGACTATGATGATAGCACACCACAAATATCAGGAAATAATGTGGTCTGGTCTGGTAGCGATGGGACTGATACCGAAATATATTTCTACAACGGTTCAGGTATCTTTCAATTAACCAATAACACCTTCAACGATACCACACCAACAATATCAGGAAATAATGTAGTCTGGTCTGGTAGCGATGGGACTGATACCGAAATATATTTCTACAACGGAAACACCACAATTCCCCTCACTAATAATAATGTCAATGATTCTAACCCCCAAGTTGCCGGTAATAATGTAGTTTGGAATGATTCAGCCAATAAAGTCTATTTCACCACACTGGGAACGACAACTTCCCTTTTACCTAACATTACTGTAACTGCTACCGATGGCACAGCCACAGAAACAGCCATAGGAATTACATCTAATCCAGGAGTCTTTACCTTAACACGGACGGGAAATACAGTTAATCCTCTCACAGTTAACTATCAACTTTCTGGTACTGCTATTCAAGGAACTGATTATAGTTCTCTTAATGGAACTGCTACCTTTGCACCTGGAAGTACCACCACTACCGTCACCGTCACACCTACCGACGACTTAGTATTTGAAGGTAACGAAACTGTAATTCTCACCGTCACCACTGGCACAGGTTATAATGTGGGAACTGCGAAAACTGCCACTGTCACCATTGCCGATAACGATGCTATTCCGCAACTCTCCATTAGTGATATAGCCATCACCGAAGGTAATAGCGGCACAAAAAATGCTAACTTTATTCTCAGCCTTTCTAACCCTAGCAAACAAACCATCAGAGTTAATTACCAAACCGTTGATGATGATGCCACAACTGCTAATAGTGATTATGTAGCCAAAACCGGAACTATTACTTTCACCCCCGGACAAACAACCCAAACCTTACCCATTACCATTAATGGTGATACCGTTGGGGAAATTAATGAAACCTTTTCTGTTCTCTTGAGTAATGCGGTTAACGCTACCTTAGTAAAAAATGAAGGTATCGGCACTATTAGAAACGATGACTTACCAAGTGTAACCGTTACTCCCATCTATACCCAAGCCACAGAGTCAGGAGTTCCCGGTATTTTCCAACTCAACCGCGTTGGTAGCATTACTCAATCTTTAAATGTTAACTTCAGCCTCTCAGGAACAGCAACCAACGGTACAGATTATACTGCAATCACTGGTACAACTACATTTGCAGCGGGAAGTAGCACAGCTATCATTGTTGTCACTCCTACAGAAGATATCATTTTTGAAGGTAACGAAACAGCAACTCTGAGTTTGTTGACTGGTACAGGTTATACAGTAGGAACAAGCAATAGTGGGACAATTACCATTGCGGATAATGACACCCAACCCGGCATAAGTATCAACGATGTCATCTTAACTGAAGGCAATAGTGGCACAAAAACAGCTAACTTTGCGGTGACACTTTCTAACCCCAGCGCCCAAACTATTACCGTCGCTTATCAAATTGTTGATGTCACTGCTACTGCTGGTAATGACTACATTACCCAAACGGAAACTCTGACTTTTAACCCTGGTGAAATTAGTAAACCTGTTAGCATCGTCATTAATGGAGATACCGCAGTTGAAAGCGATGAAACCTTTAAAGTTAGCCTAACTACTCCTGTTAACGCTACCATAGTAGATGGAGAAGGCATTGGGACAATTACTAATGATGATAATGTGGTAACGGTGACAGCTACAGATGCCACAGCCGAAGAAACAATCGCAGGTACAACTCCTAACCTGGGTGTGTTTACCTTAACTCGTCAAGGTGTGATTACAAATAGCCTGACTGCCAATTACAGTATCACAGGATCTGCCACTAACGGTACAGATTACACCTCACTCACCGGAACAGCAACTTTTGCCGCCAATAGCGCTACTACCACTGTCACAGTCACTCCTACGGATGATTTCATCTTTGAAGGTAGTGACAATGTAATTCTTAACCTCAGTGCTAGTACAGATTATATTTTAGGCACTGCTCAATCTGCTACTGTGACTATCGTAGATAATGATCCTCAACCTACACTTAGCATTAATGATGTTACCTTAACAGAAGGCAACATTGGCACAAACACCGCTAACTTTGCAGTGACACTTGCCAACCCCAGCGCCCAAATTGTTACCGTCGGTTATCAAACTGTTGATGTTACTGCTACTGCTGGTTCTGACTACGTTACTCAAACAGGAACTCTGACTTTTAACCCTGGTGAAATCAGTAAACCTGTTAGCATTGTCATTAATGGAGATACCGGATTTGAAGGTAATGAAACCTTTAAAGTTAACTTGTCTGCTGCTGTTAACGCTACCATAACAGATGCAGAAGGCATGGGGACAATTAACAATGATGATCTGTTGGGTTTAAGTGTCAATAATCTCACCGTTATTGAAGGACTTGACAATAACGCAGTTGTTACTATTACTCTTAACAGTGCCTCTACTCAACCCATTACCGTTAACTATAGCACTACTCCTGGAACTGCCACAGCTACTACTGATTATACTGCTGTGAGCGGCACTGTAACCATTCCCGCCAATAGCACAGTTGCCACTGTTTCTATCCCCATTATCAACAACACCGTCAACGAAGCCAACGAAACCTTTAATCTGGTATTATCTAATCCTGTAAATGCAGTTCTTAATAATGCCACTGCTGTCATTACTATTACAGATACGCTCCAAAGCCAGACAACTACTACATTGCCTGCTGGCATAGAAAATCTGCAACTTATTGGTACTGCTGCTATCAATGGAACAGGTAATACAGGTAACAATATTCTAACTGGTAACAGTGGTAATAATGTTCTCGCTGGTGGTAATGGTAATGACACATATTCTTTTAATGTTACCGCTATTTTGGGTAGTGACACCATTCAAGAAGTAACGGCTGCTGGAATTGATACGATTGATTTTACTGGTACAACTGCGGCTGCAACTTTGAATTTAGGACTAACTACTATTCAAACGGTTGTTGGTAATAATCTCAGTTTGACTCTTGCTGCCAATAATGTAATTGAAAATATTATCGGTGGTAATGGGGCTGACAAATTTACCGGAAATATGCTTAATAATAGCTTGACGGGAGGATTAGGTAATGATAATTTGCGTGGTGGTGACGGCGCTGATAGTTTAACTGGAGGATTAGGTAATGATGTTCTCTCAGGTGATACTGGCAATGATCAGTTTATTTATGGTAGTGGTAAAGCTTTTAGCAGCAATGATTTCGGCTTAGATATGATTGTTGATTTTACGGCAATTGCAGATAAAATAGTTTTGAGTAAGACTACTTTTAATGGTTTGCAAAGTTTGCTGGGTAATGGTTTTAGTCAGTCTGCGGAGTTTGCGGTTGTTGATGATGATAGTTTTGTAGATACTCAAAGGGCATTTATTATTTATAGTAGTGGTAGCGGTAATTTGTTCTACAACCAAAATGGGATTACTGCGGGTTTAGGTACAGGTGCGGCTTTTGGATATTTATTGAATGTACCGACAACCTTGACTGCGGGGGATTTTACGCTGTTAGCGTAGGAAATTAGTAGGGGCGTATTGCAATACGCCCCTACAGAGCAATACGCCCCTACAGAGTTAATGTCCTTAGCCCTGAGAGTGTCAAGTGGTACATAGCACTTGTAGATCCCCCTAAATCCCCCTTAAAAAGGGGGGACTTTGAGGAATTTAGCCCCCCTTTCCAAGGGGGGTTGGGGGGATCTCGATTAATTCTGATACTTTTCAAACATTCTCTAAAATTTCAGGTCTTTAGCACTGACATTTATAGAGTGTGATTGTGCTAATTTGCCATTAGAAAGAACAGCAATAGCGCGGGTATATTGGGGATCGCTATTTGTACCAACTAAATTTGGATTAGAAGCTAATTGACGTTCTTGGGTTTGTGTCAAGTCGAGCTTAATATCTGGTGCAATCCCCTTATGATTGATGTCTGTACCATTCGGTGTATAGTAGTGGGCAATAGTCACAGCTAGTCCTGAACCATCTCCTAATTCATGGACTGACTGTACCAAAGCTTTACCGAAGGTTTGACTACCCACAACTACAGCCCGTTTATTATCTTTGAGTGCGCCGGTGAGGATTTCACTAGCACTAGCGGAATTACCATCAACCAACACGGCTAAGGGGAGTTTGGTAATAGCTGTACGGTTAGCTGTTGTTTGAGAACTCGATCCTTTGCGGTCTACGGTTTTGACGATATGACCATCATCTAACCACATTCTGGCAATTTCTATACTCGCATTTAATAAACCACCAGGATTACCTCGTAAATCTAAAACGTAGGAATCAACTTTTTGGTCGTTTAACTTGCGAATGGCTACACGCATTTGATCAGCAGCGTGAGAGCTAAACTCTTGTAATTTAATATACCCAACTCGCCGACCTGTTTCTTGTTTCAGGGTATACCGAACTGTGGGAACTTCTATTGTCGCCCTGGTTAATTTAACGTTAAATTTGTTACTTGGTCTTTCCAAGTCCAAGCTAACAGTAGTACCTATGCGACCACGAATCAGTTTTGAAGCATCTTCTACCGTCATTTTCAGGGTAGATTTACCATCAATTGCCAAAATTTCATCACCTGATTTGAGTCCGGCTTTGAGGGCTGGAGAATTTTCTATAGCTTCTATGACAGTCAGACGCTTGGTTTTTTCGTTGATTTGCATCCGAATACCAATCCCTGATACTTCCCCAGATGTTTGATTGGTTAGGGATTCGTATTGTTTGGGGTCCATAAACCGGGTGTAGGGATCACCTAGCCTTTGCAAAGCTGCGCGGATGGCTACATAAGCTTCATCTTTAGAAGTATAATCTTTACTTAATAGGCTTTGCCTGATTGCTTGCCAATCTTGCTGATTAAATTTTTCATCAACATATTCACGATTCACCAACTGCCAAACTTGGTCAACTAATGCTTTAGGACTATCTTGTAAAGCAGCATGAACTGAGCGCGTCCAAGCCTGACCAAATACAGATATAGTAGCAGTTGTGGCGATCGCTCCACCAATCAAGGCAGCTTGGAGCGGTGAGTAACGTTTCGCAGATTGGTTCATGTAGATTAGCTGAAATAGTTGTGTTTTTGACAGTTTATCAATCAGAATTTTCTGATTTCTTCTAGTTTTTTCATCCTAATAACCTGGATGCTTGATCCATTTTTTGGCCTTTTGTCAGTGATTAGCCAAATATGGTTGGACTTAATCAGTTTTTTTACAGAGCGACACAGACGACCATAAGACACTGAGATGAGTATCTTTTGTAAATGCTTAATTATCTTTTCTACAATAACACTTTCTCAGCTTAGTAGCTGTGATTTCTATCATTAGATAATTAAAGTTTTATTAGTTATTTATGCAACATAAATTTACCATCAACTCGATTAATTCACTTTCAGGGCAAATTTGAAAAAATGTGGTGCTTGTTACAAAAATTATTTTAGGGATTGAGAGGGAACAGGAATTTCTATTTTTTGTCGAAATATATAATTAATTTTGCTGATATACATATTAACTTACTTCAATAGAAAAGACTAAATAAGTATACTTCTTAGGATAAGCGATTGCTTTTGGTATGGAGTTTATGCTCCCATCTGTTTTTTCTAACAATGCGCTAAGTAGTATCTAGCGGTGCAGCTAGATTTAGTAGGTTTATAAATTAGCAAAGGGGAACTAAGACGCTTAACTGGGTTTGATCCCGAAGACGTTTTTCTTCCCTCAATTATGGCTAATACGGAGTAGGGACTCGGCTTTTTTTTCAATGAAGCGTTGGTAGCTTTGGCTCTGACACCAATTATAATTGGTGATATTTATGCTTTTATAATTTTACCCATTTTGGGATCTTCCAATAAGTTGGGCTTGATTTTACAGGATTATTGTACCTGTTGCTGTGGTTGTAGGGCGTTTATCTGCACTACAACTAATTAGAGAAGATTTAGCTATTTCGCCGTAAGCCTCCCACTGAAACGGAGTACCGTTTCAGTGGTGAGATATAAGGCGGTTAAAATGAACGCGACCTCCGACCAATTCAATCCTGCGGATTGATAGGGAGGGGGTCAGCGTTAATTTTAACACTCTCTGTATTTGGCAATCTATCAACCCAGTCTTCTACTAT
>JAKOGY010000173.1 GCA_028658405.1 Dolichospermum sp. ST_sed8
TTCCTGCTTCATCGCGGTCTTAGAATGACTTCTAATCTTGTTTGCCCGCTCCACAGACAATCTCGGTAGAACTTACCCTTGTAAAAACGTTCCATGGAACGTCTCTACATTCATTCCTGGAGATGTCTAGTAGTCTGTCAAATTTATTTTGACGGGTTTTTGGTAGTGCGGGCATCTTGCCCGCGTTAGTAGTCTGTCAAATTTATTTTGACGGGTTTTTGGTAGTGCGGGCATCTTGCCCGCGTGAGCGAGACGCTCACACTACAGTCCATCATTTTTATCTTGACAAACTACTAGTTAATAGTGATTTTGATAATAAGCCACTATCTGCTTGAACCTTTCTCGACTTTCTGCATCAGCATTTGCTGTCCATAAAATCCATAAGCCAGAAATTTGACTTTGGTTGTAATCAAACTCCAAGGATGTTTGTGGTATTAATCCCACTTCTACCCCTACCACCTGACGTAAATGCGCTGCTATTTCCCGATATACAGCCAACGGTAAACCAGGAAATTCTATTTTCTCCTGTATATCCATATCTATGAAGCCGCCACCACAAGATTTTCAATAGGCTTAATCACCGAAATAGCATTACCCAAAGAGGCAGTAGTAGCTGGCTTAGATGGTTTAATAGGTTGTTCACCTACTTGTTTAGCTACTTCAATACCATACTGTTCAAAAATCACAGTAGGATTAGCACCTTTGCTCATTTCAATCCGTTTTACCAACACCCCATTTACTAGTCTCTGTCCCGGTTGTACATATCTACTAGTTGGCTCATCCGGTACTTTAACAATGGCTTGAGGGACTTTACCAATCAAGACTACACCAGTAACAATAACTGCTTTAGCAGTTTCTGGCTGTGGTGCTACTGGCAATACTGTCTTGAGTTTAGGCGACGGGACAGATCCAGGTAAAATCGTAGGTAGAACTGGTTTTATTAGGGGTTTTTGTGCTACCTGCGTTGGTTTTTTGGGTAATGAAATTGCCGGTTTAGTTACTATTGTCTTTATTGGTTTGGGCAGAGTTGCTATTGTCGGCAAAGGGGGTAATTTAGGAACTGCAATTTTTTCACCTGGTAGCTTCGTATTTGTCACACCTATCGGCTCCACAATTTGCCCAAAGGGATCTGTTCGTCCTTTCTGAACAACACCCAAGCGCTCTGTGCCATTTGTCGGTTGAATCAAACTAGCAACTGACCCAGAATTTACTGGTAGTTTGCTAGATACAATAGGATTATTAAAAGGTTGAGTCAAAGAAGGTGGCTGTACCGTCTGCGAACCAGTTGCTTGAGGTACGGGCGTATTGCTCGCCCCTACAGGATTTGGCACAGGACTAGGATTATTAGTAGCGGTTGGCGTTTCACCTATCGTACATCCAGTAAGTGCCAAGGTTGTTAAAATAACTGCGGCTGTAATATGTGAATTTTTACTCATTAGCTGCTCTCAAAAACTATAGAAAAGTTTGTTTATAGCAATACAATGTGCCTGATCTGATCAGCCCTTGTTTTAGATCACAGGCTTAATCTGTTTTCTTTATAACTTAAATTTTGATAATGCGGAAGTTGCTTGTCATATTATCCAATGTTTTGTCAGTCCACGCTTCACTAAAAACATCAAATTGGACTAATCTTCTGCCACACCCATGATATTTTTCAACAAATCTAAGCCTTTTTTAACTTGACGAGAAACTGTCACAACACTAATGCCCAAATGTGCTGCTACTTGTTTTTGGGTTAAATCGTACAAAAATACACACTCAACAACGTCACGAGTCCGTTGTTCTAACTGAATCAGGGCTTGTTGCAAACGAATTTGATCTTCTTGTGCCAGTTGGAAACTGCGATAGTTGCTATCTGGAACTAATTCACCCAAACAGGTAGAGCCTTCTTCGCCGTTTTGTATAGGTATATCTAAGCTCAATGGAGCGCGGTTAAGCCATGCTAATTTAATTTCTTGCCATTCACTTAGAGAAATTTCCAATGCAACGGCTAATTCCCTATCAGTAGGTGGGCGATTATATTGTTCCTGGAGAGAACGGGAAAGCCCAACAGCTTGTTGTTGGAGTGCTAACCAACGTCTGGGTATTTTGATAGTTACGCCTTTATCTCGCAAATAGTGTTGAATTTCACCACGAATGTAGGGCATTGCATAGGAACTAAAAGCATTTCCCTTAGAAAGTTCAAATTTCTCAATTGCTCTAATTAAGCCTATACAACCTACCTGAAGAAGATCCTCATAGCTCTCATTGCACTGATTAATCCAATAATGCGCTTCCTTTCTGACTAGTCCAAAATTGAGTTGTACCACTTGATTGCGGACTTTTTCCGAGCGGGATTGTTGATACTCTCGTAACAACTGTGAAATTTCCTGTTTCAGTTCATTAGTGGTTGTAATAGACATAATAATTTGTTTTCAAGCAGGTAGAGTTTGGTGTATAATCGTTTTCAAATTTAGCTATGATAGCTGCTAGTAGTCTGTCAAATAAATTTTGACGGATAAGAAACGAACCACGAAGGCACGAAGGACACGAAGGAATAAGGAAGAATCAAAATGGCAACAAATGAACCCGTCAATTAGTTCTTGACAGACTACTAGTTAAGTCGAGACGATTCGCGTCTGAATCCTGGATTGATTGATTCTGACTCGGTGACTCCTTCTTCAAAAAGCCCTATATCAAATAAAAGTCTTGCCTCTACAAAATTGCCGTAAATGCTTTAAACAGCACAATCAGCAATAGCAAGATTGTCTCGATATTTTTTACTTAACTAATTTCAGTATGTTTCCTAATTTATTCCAGAATCGGCATAGACTTAAAATATACAATTAGCGATCCAATATTAAACCGGGATTGTACCTAATTTCACTAATTAACTATAAAATTTGTTTATAAATTTTGAAAATTAGAAATAATTGATAATTACCAAGGCCTTGGCTGCGATTATTTTTGGTTATCAACCGTCTTCTCTTTGTTGACCGAGTAATATTACGTAATAAATTTATCTCAAAGTTTCAAGCAAAAAAAATAAAATTTTAAGTCAGTAAATTTACGCGAATATCAAAAAGCCCTAGTTTTCTCAAAAAAACCAAGATACACTCTGGTAGAAAAGTGCGTCTTGGTTAAGGAAATTTCCACAAATAGATTTTTGTGATTTCTGAATTTTCAACATTATGTAGGTATATTAGGCTACTGAATCACCAAAATATTTATGAATTTCACGCTCCCATAATGTTGTATCAATATTTAGACGCGGGGTTCAATATGTGCGTAGAACAAACCACGAATCTTCACTTCTTTAGGTTCACCTGCACCTAAATCTGTATCTGAAGGTTGTTCACTTTCAAAAGTTCCAGCTATTTCACCAGAAATATTATCTACTTTGGCGACTTGCAAGGAAATTTTACCTTTGAGGACTTCTGCACGTTTAACATTAGTCCGTGTTAAGTCTTCATCATCAGCCTGAGCTGGTAAAGCTACAGCGTTATCATAGCCACTCACAACACCACGACCTTTAGGATCTAAGAAAGCAGCACCACGATAGGAAGGGACTTTAAAAGTTCCTTTAAAGTCAGTGGATGTATTAATGCTGGTTAAATTAGGTTGTGTTTGTGCAACTAAGTTTTTGATGGTAAATAAGAAAGGTACTAGTTCACCACCAGGAAGTTTAACAGTAATAGCTTGGAAGTCAAGACCATCTTCTTCGGTAAAGGTTAAGCTATTATCTGAATTAATGTTTAGTTGACCTTGTACTTGGTCAATGGTAGAAGTATACCTGGTCATAACTTTACCAGGGACAAATTCTGCTATTTGACGTTTGTTAGCAGGTTCTTCTTTGACAAAGAAACTGGTTGGTTCTAAACAAAGTTCTTTGATACTATATGTCACATTAGGATCAACAGCAATTGAACCACGACTGGTTTCTGCCAGTTGAGGACATTTGTTAGCCAAGCCAGTGCCGCGAATTTGTTCGTAAGTGAGGACATCACGGACGCTGGTAGAAGGCGCATCACTGCAAGCGGTGATTAGCCCTAAGCAGAGAGCCAAGAAAGCAACAATTAAAGCGCGATACTTCATGGTTAACCTCAATTTCAAAAATTAATATCTAAGTCGTCAAGCTGCTTTAGTAAACTTACTTAAACGCATTGCGTTCCTGAGTCTAGAATTTAAACCATAGACTAAGCAGCGAACCACATCCATTTTGGATGATGTATGTGTTGTTAGTACATACAACAAGAGTGTTTGGATAGGGAAATTAGCCAGATCATACAATTTTTTTTAACTCAAAATCAAAGCGCTCTAGTGGTTAAATTTTGCTGTCATCCAGCACAAATCATCAAAAAGCCTTCTCTACCTTACCATCAAGGATTCTTGTTACTTGAGAATAGTTAGAAAGTTATATATTCACGAGGTAGGGGCGCAGGAACTAGTACAGCACGGCGTAAATAAAACAACCATTCTCAATCGCCAAAAAGCTTACGCCATATTATTTTTGACTTTTGACTTTTGACTTTTGACTTTCGCCTTGCGGTACTAGGCCCATTCAGGAGTTAGGGAGGGAGTTTTTTGTTGATCAATTTAGGGACTTTTCCAGTATTGTATTAGTTTTATGAATTAAAACGTTCCATGAACCATGATCAAAATCAGGATTTGTCCAGCCAGCTACAGGCAATTTCCGGTGTAGTTAAAGATGTAGCTCAAGACTGCAAAGGCGATGTCATTGCTCTATTGGGTTTATTGCGTCATTTAGAACAGTTGCACAAAGAAATTCGGGATGGAGTATTTCAGGAAAATTTGCCTGATAATCGCCAAAGACTATACTCGCTTCTCAAAGATATTGAGTCTGAGGGGGGTTGGCCTTATATCGCCCGGATGCGAGTACAAGCTTTGTTAGTAAATTTGTCAGAGGAAGTTAGTGATGAGGAGGCTCTTGCCAACTATACTCATGATGTTTTTAAAATTGATAACTCATCAGAATAGTTCTATTTATTTTATAAATTGGATTGATATTCATAAGAGGTTTACATGGCTGGGATATTATCAGTTTCTCGGACAAATTTAGCTCAACGCCGCCAAAAATTACGCCGGCAGCGACAAATCAAGATTATTCAGGCTATTTGGCGCACACTGGCTGTAACTGGATTTGCCTCGGTTTTGTTCTGGGTAGCAATCCAACCAATGTGGGTATTAAAGGATTCAGGGCAAATAGTGATCAAATCTGGTAATCAGGTTTTGACGCAAAAGGATATTTATTCATTGTTGGGGTTATCATCTCCCCAGTCTTTATGGCGAGTTGAACCCTCTCTAATTGCTGATTCTTTAAGAAAACAACCGCATATTGCCCAAGTTACGGTTAGTCGTCGTTTATTACCTCCTGGTTTAATTATTGAAATCCAGGAGCGAGTACCAGTGGCTATAGCTCAAATAAACAAAGATCAAACAGTGATTAGTTGTGTTCTTAACCCTTCATTCATGGGTAAGTCTGCTGAGATTAAGTCTTGTTTACAAAATAGCGGTACGGCTAATCAACCGCACGAACTAGGTTTACTAGATGCTAGTGGTGTATGGATACCTTTATCAAAGTATATCTCCATTAACCCTAAAGCAAAATTACCTCAACTAATAGTGATTGGCTCGACTACACAATACAAGCCATTCTGGACTCAACTGTATGAAGCTATCAGCCAAAGTTCTCTCAAGGTAACGGAAATTAATTTTCAAGATCCTACAAATTTAATTTTGAAAACTGAATTAGGAAATGTGCATTTAGGCAGCCCCAGCAATAGATTACCTGAGCAAATTCAAGCGCTTGCACAAATGCGCCGTTTACCAAGTGAAGTTAGTCTTAGTAATATAGATCACATTGATATCAAAAATCCGGCTATTCCATTAGTACAAATGAATCAAAAAAAATCCGCCTTAGTTATTAAGAAGTCAGAGCTACTGAACAAAACACCAATCCGTTGAAGATAAATATTTTTTCTTTCTGCTCCCTTTGTCCTTTGTTTAAACTAAATAGACAAATCTTCCAACTTAGCAACTCAAGTTACTAATTTTATATTTTTGTAAATTAGGTATATATTATACGTATAGATATAGGATTTTTTAGCCATTAGTTGAAACATTATCCTAAAGGTTGTCAAGTTAGCAATTAAACAATATTCTGAAAAACCTGGGGAGGGTATTAAAATTTATTAGTAGGATTAGGCTCTATCAAATAGTTAATAACCAGTTAAATATCTTGTATCAACCAGTCTTAACTGCTTTTCACCCATAGATAGGGTTATTATGGTCGAGTCTGCGGATCAATTTGGTTGACGCTATTGTTGAAGTAATCTGCTGCTGATAAAGAATGTGAGATAAATAAATGTCTATGCTTTTTGGAACTATACTTTTTAAGAATAGGGGGGAGTCAGTCACATGAGCGGCCGGTATCATAAACTGTATAGCTAATCAAAAATCCATAAATAAAAGAGTTAGAAGGCAATAGGCTGGATATCTGACTCTGCACCGGAGGTTTTATACCTCACTCACGGACAAATTGCCACATCTCACCTGCCATCATGTAGGCTGGGGAATAGTAAAAAAAATAAAATTCGGTGCCAAGATAGATTTTGGCAGTTAGTTAACTCTTACGTGAATCACACCGGAAAAAGTCGTTTATCTACCTTTCACAAATCCAATGACACTTGATAAGAACCAAGGGCTTACTCATAACTCTCAAACTCCGGGACAACAAGGGTTCTCTCTGGCAGTTAACTCCAACAATCCCTTTAATAATTCTGGGCTAAATTTCGCCCAAGCTAAAGATGGCAAGAGAATTTCTGTCGAACATAGTGGGATTGGTGAAATCGTGCCAGGCCGTGTTGCCAACATCAAAGTGATTGGTGTGGGTGGTGGCGGTGGTAATGCTGTCAACCGCATGATTGAGTCTGATGTATCTGGTGTTGAGTTTTGGTCAATTAATACTGATGCTCAAGCTCTGACTTTAGCGGGCGCTCCTAGTCGCTTACAAATTGGACAAAAATTAACTAGAGGATTGGGTGCGGGGGGAAATCCTGCTATTGGTCAAAAGGCAGCGGAAGAATCTCGTGATGAAATTGCCACCGCTTTAGAAGGTGCAGACCTGGTATTTATTACTGCTGGTATGGGTGGTGGTACAGGTACAGGTGCAGCCCCCATTGTGGCAGAAATAGCCAAGGAAATGGGCGCTCTTACTGTTGGTGTTGTTACTCGTCCATTTATTTTTGAGGGTCGCAGACGCACCCAGCAAGCAGAACAAGGGATTGAAGGTTTGAAAAGTCGGGTGGATACCTTAATTATTATTCCTAATAATAAGCTGTTGGAAGTTATTCCTGAACAAACTCCTGTGCAAGAAGCTTTTCGCTATGCTGATGATGTATTGCGTCAAGGTGTGCAAGGAATTTCCGATATTATTACCATCCCTGGGTTAGTTAATGTTGACTTTGCTGATGTGCGGGCTGTAATGGCAGATGCAGGATCAGCTTTGATGGGAATTGGTGTGAGTTCGGGCAAGTCTAGAGCCAGAGAAGCGGCGATCGCTGCTATTTCTTCACCTTTGTTAGAATGTTCTATTGAAGGAGCTAGAGGAGTTGTCTTTAATATTACGGGTGGTAGTGATCTAACCCTCCATGAAGTTAATGCTGCGGCTGAAACAATTTATGAAGTAGTTGATCCTAATGCCAATATTATTTTTGGAGCGGTAATTGATGACAGACTGCAAGGAGAAGTCAGAATTACTGTGATTGCTACTGGATTTACTGGGGAAATCCAAATTCCATCCGCACAAACTGTAGCTACGCCTAGAGTCGTTACACCTACTCCTACTACCACTACTACTAGAAGACCTGCACCATTGCAACAACCTGTTAATAACCCTGCTCCATCTGTAGAACAACCGAAAGAAAAACCATCATTGGATATTCCTGATTTTCTACAAAGACGACGGACACCACCAAGAAATTAAATGAGATTTTAGATTAAATTCACAGTCTCAGTTAAGGCTGAGTGCTGTATACAAGTTGTTAGTTTCAGGGTTTTAATAGGAGAAGTCACCGAGTCAGAAGTCAGAAGTCAGGAGGAAGAAGGAAGAAAATTAATTTATCTCCTGCTTCCTGGTCTTCTGCTAGATTATATATTCGTTTCTACCCATTTAATAACCTGATAAGCAAGATGAGTACCATCAAGACGGTCAATTTCACGGATGCCTGTGGGACTTGTGACATTGACTTCCGTTAAGTAGCCACCAATTACATCAATACCAACGAAAATTAAACCATCTTGACGGAGTTTTGCGGCTAAATGGCGGCACATTTCCTGTTCTCTGGGGGTAATGGTGGTTTGAGCCACTGTGCCACCAGTTGCCATGTTATTACGAAAATCACTACCACTAGAAAGGCGATTAAGCGCCCCTATAGGTTCACCATTGAGTAAGATAATCCGTTTATCTCCCTCCTTAGCTTGGGGTAAATAGTTCTGTACCATGACGGGAACTTGACCTTGGAGTGTGCTAAGTTCGACAATGGAATTAAAATTGCGATCGCCTGATTGTAAAAATAAAATTCCTTCCCCAGCTTTATTCCCCAGTGGTTTGAGAATTGTTGCCTCTTTCGCTGCTACAAATTGGCGAATTACTTGCTTATCAGCACTAACAATGGTTTCAGGAATACATTCCCTAAACTGGAGAGCATACATTTTTTCATTAGCGCTACGAATTCCCGCAGGATTATTGATGACTAAAGTTTTGTTTTGGTCAACGTAATCAAGAATGTAAGTAGCATAAAGATAAGCATCATTGATTGGTGGATCTGTCCGCATAAATACGGCATCCATTGTTTCTAAAGCAGTAAAGGCGCTAGGGCTTAATTTAAACCAAGGATTAGCTGCTAACCAACGTCCCTCAACTAACTCCACGGGAATAAGTTCTACCTGCTGCAACATAGCCCAAGCTTTACCATCAATCACACTCAGCAAATTTGCCTGAGTTATCCAAATTTCATGTCCCAGAATTTGCGCTGCTTCCATCAAAGCCACACTGGTATCATGACCTGGATCAAGTTTATGGATAGGATCAATAATAAAAGCTAGTTTCATTCTTTATACCTTTGTTTCATAAAAATTTTAAATTCCTTGCTTACCTGATTAAAAATCCCCGACTTCTGAAATTAATTTAGTCATCTGAAAAAACAATTTAACAAAGAAGTCGGGGATCTGAATACTAAATATTTTCAGAAACTAGCATTTGATCTAATTTGCCCTGACTCTCTAAAGTATGGATATCATCACAACCACCTATATGAGCATCATTAATGAAAATTTGTGGTAAAGAGCGTTTTCCATTAGTTCTCTCAGCCATTTTATTTCTGGCCATCTCATCCCCATCAATGTTGTATTCAATAAAATCAACACCTTTATTTTTGAGTAAACCTTTGGCACGAACGCAAAACGGGCAAGTAGTCCAAATATAAATTTCTACTTTTGCAGCCATAATATTTTCAACGAAATTGTAATACTTCTTAATTTTACTGAAAGTCATAGGCAAAAGGCAAAAGATAAGGGATTGACATCTTCCCAATCAACAATTACCCATTACCCATTACCCATTACCCATTACCCATTACCCATTACCCATTACCTATTCCCACTCAATAGTTCCAGGTGGTTTGGAGGTGATGTCATAAACCACACGGTTAACGCCTTTGACTTCATTGACAATGCGAGTAGAAATTGCTTCTAATACATCGTAAGGAATACGCGCCCAGTCTGCTGTCATTCCATCTTCGCTGGTAACGATTCGTAAAACAATAGGATAGGCATAGGTACGCTTATCACCCATAACCCCAACACTACGAACAGGTAACAAGACGGCAAAAGCTTGCCAAACCTCATGATATAGGCCATGTTGGTTAATTTCCTGACGAACAATTAAATCAGCATCTCGCAAAATATTCAAGCGTTCGGAGGTGACTTCACCTAAAATGCGAATAGCTAAACCAGGTCCAGGGAAAGGTTGACGTTGAACAATTTCTTCTGGTAAACCAATGGAACGCCCAACTTTGCGGACTTCATCTTTAAAGAGTTTTCGTAGCGGTTCTACTAGTTTAAATCTCAAGTCTTTTGGTAAACCACCAACATTGTGATGACTTTTAATTTTCACTGCTACCCGTTCACCACTTTTGGGATCAACATTGGTATCAGCAGATTCAATTACGTCTGGATAAAGTGTTCCTTGTGCCAGATAATCAAAATGACCAAGGTTTTTTGATGTTTCCTCAAAAACACTGATAAATTCATGTCCAATGATGCGCCGTTTTTCTTCAGGATCTGTCACTCCAGCGATAGCTGAGATAAATCGCTCGCGGGCGCTGACGTATTCTACAGGAATATGAAATTGTTCTTTAAATAACTTCAGTAATCTTTCTGGTTCTAATTTTCGCATAAAGCCTTGGTCAATAAAAACACAAGTTAGTTGTTCACCAATGGCTTTATAGAGTAAAAACGCTAAAGTAGAGGAGTCTACACCGCCAGAAAGTGCCAACAGCACTCGCTTATCACCAACTCTAGCGCGAATTTCTCGAATTGATTCTTCGACAAAAGCGGCTGTTGTCCAAGTAGGTTCGCAGTCACAGATATGGTAGACAAAATTGCGAATTAAGGCTAAACCACCTTGAGAATGGACGACTTCTGGATGAAACTGCACACCATAAAGTTTTTTCTCGTGGTCAGCGATCGCGGCACAAGGAGTATTATCAGTATGTGCTAGTAACTCAAATCCTGGAGGCATGGTTTTAACTGAGTCCCCATGACTCATCCACATAGTTGTAGCCTCTTCGACATTAGTTAATAAGTCTGTAGGGTCATCTATGTATAGAGATGCTTTACCGTACTCACCCCGTTCTGCTTTGAGAACTTCCCCACCCAATTGATTAACCATGAGTTGCATACCATAGCAGACTCCGAGAACGGGTATTCCCAATTGCCAAATTTCTGGGTCACAATGGGGAGCGTAGTCGCTATATACAGAATTTGGACCACCAGAAAGGATAATTCCCTTGGGGTTAATTTGACGTAACTGTTCTGCTGTAGTGCGATAGGAAATAACTTCTGAATATACTTGAGTTTCGCGGATACGACGAGCAATTAATTCAGAATATTGAGAGCCAAAGTCTAAAATTACAATTATTTGAGCTTTAAGTTTCCCCAAATTTTCCAATGTTTGAGGTACTGATTCGGTTGGTAGAGTCACCGCTGTATTCATAGTAGAGAAAGTGTGTCGTTAAGGATAATTGTCTGAACTGTGATTTTTGTGATTTTTGTGACTTAGATGATTCATCGTGGTCTGAACTGTGATTTTTGTGATTTTTGTGACTTAGATGATTCATCGTGGTCTGAACTGTGATTTTTGTGATTTTTGTGACTTAGATGATTCATCGTG
>JAKOGY010000174.1 GCA_028658405.1 Dolichospermum sp. ST_sed8
TCAACTAATTGAAGACTTGGACAAACAGTAATATATGGATAGTTATGGGGAGAAATTATCAAGCTGTTCCTACCCCTGTTCCCTATTCCCTGTTCCCTATTCCCTACCATAAGCATTAAGCTATGAATAGGAAACTAATGAATAAAGGTAAATATGATGATCTTGCCTGGAGCAACTGTTCGCGTCAAAAATCCCGCAGATACATATTATCGGTCTGAAGGACTTGTACAACGAGTCAGTGATGGTAAAGTAGCTGTATTATTTGAAGGTGGCAATTGGGATAAAATAATTACTTTCCGTCTCACAGAATTAGAACCGGTTGAAATTACAGTCCAGAAAAAAGGGAAATAGTCATTATTCAGTGGTTATTAGTTTTTTGCTAAGAGATTTGCAAGTAAAAAAATAGCCTGAAATTTCTTGTGGTGCAGGCATCTTGCCCTGCTAATAATACTAGGACGGGCAGGATGACCATCCCACAATATTGGATAATTTATTTTTTGGAATTATCTAAAACTATTGGAGACTTCCAAATGAAAAAATATCCCAAAATTTCTTGTGGTGTAGCCATCTGGCCCTGCTAATAATATCAGGACGGGCAGGATGCCCATCCCACAATATTGGATAATTTATTTTTTGGAATTATCTAAAACTATTGACTAATATATTTCTTCATTTTTAATTGCTTATGCGTCTACCTTTACCACAGTTTGCTACTGAAAATCGCCATTCTCATCACTTTGCAGAGATTATCGAAACCACAACTACAGAATTTTTAGCTCAGTGTTTAGAACCAGAAGACTTGAGTTTTCCACCAATGCCACCTTTTGGGAGTTGGGTTTGTGCTGTGGATGAAGAATCTGGTAATCAAGTTTATGCTGTAGTTTATCATGCCACAACTATGCCTATTGATTCTGTACATCGGGCAGTTGCACTGGGATTATCTTTAGAAGCTTTGCGTGAGGAACAACCTCAAATATTTTCCATGCTCAAAACTGAATTTCGAGCGGCAATTGTGGGATTTAAGGAAAAATCTCTAAATAGTAATAACAGCAAAATGTATCAATATTTGCCACCTCGTCCGCCACAAATTCACCAAGCTGTTCATCACTGTCAAGCAGAAGAAATTATTCAGTTTACGGAAAAATTAGATTTTTTACGAACATTACTTTTAATTAGTGGTGCGCCAGTAGATTCTTTAGCCGCAGCCGCTATTCGAGGAGTTTATCAGTTACGTAAAACTGACCGAGAATGGTTGATTAAAGCTGGAAGACACCTGAGTATGTTACTTAAAGATGATTATGATCGTCTGCGCTTTATTTTGAGTCAGATTCATCCTTAATATGGAAATTTAAAAGCGATCGCCACTTATGAGCATTTTTTCTAGAAAAAAAGGGCGATCGCATATATAATGATAATTTAAAGGGACGGGAAAGATGAAAAGGTTTGAATTTTTTCAATCTAACTCTACTTAATAAAAGTCCAGCGTCCTTCTATATGACTGTCAAGAAGCTGGTGAGTGCTTAAATACTCTTCAAGAACACTTTGAGCGGATGTTGTAGCTACCTTAGCATTTGCAACTTCTTCTGCTGTTAGATTCAAATTCTTGAGAGAATTTTTGTAATGATAGTTCTCGACACAGATTGTATATTGACTGACATCTTCTACAGGTTGTCCATTAATACTCAAAGATACAAGTCTTTTTTCGGTATCATGATAAACTGCCTGAACACCTTTGCTTATTTGATAGCATTGACTTTCACCCGGCTTTCTGTTTTCTGGGCGCAGAATATGAGCGAACATTTTTTTCAATTGTGATCCAGTAATCCTGATTTTATAAAGAGCGCCATCATAAGGATAAACTTTTTTAACATTTTCGAGTGTCACAACAGGACCTAATTCTGATCCTCGAATTGCACCACTACCTGCTAAAACTACATCAATATTATCTATTTCAGCAAAAATATCAGCAATTAAGTTCCCCAATTCAGTTTCTTTTTCACGCACTGGATGTGTTAGTTTGCGATTCAAACGACTAACAATACGATTATATTTACGATCTACTTCTTCCTTATAAGCATTGATAAAGTTTTCTAGATCTACATCTGGACTAGCGACTTGATTATTGATAGGAACTAGCTCCCACTTCCATTCAACAATGCTATTAGTATCATCATTTACTGTTATGTCGAAACGTCCAATTTGATCAGTACCAACGGCGGCTTGAGCGATTAAAATGTTGTTTACTTGAGCGGGTTGTTCTAAAAGTGTATGAGAGTGTCCACCAATGATCATATCTACCCCCCACTCTGGATCTAGCATTGCAGCCAGTTTTTTATCCTCTTCAAAACCGATGTGAGTTAAAAGAATTGTTAGATCAATATCCTCGTTTTTGTAAGTATTGCAGATTTTACCTACTTCGGCGGCGGCATCTTCAAGCCCGACAAATGTACCAATACTTGTATCAAGTTTCAAAGCGCTAAGAACTTCTTCTGTGATAATACCGATAAACATAATATCAAATCCATCTACATGAAGGATGATATAGGGGTTCATCAATCTTTTGTTGTACTTTTTAATATACAAGTTGGCATTAACGATAGGAAAGTTTGCCATCTTTTCCAAGAATAGCAAATGAGGAAAGCCATAGTCTAATTCATGGTTTCCTAAAGTTACTACATCAGGTGCTAAGTAATTCATAATTTCCATGGTTGATAAACCTTTAAATTCGGTATCAATCATCGAACCTTGAAGCATATCACCCGAAATAACATAAAGGGCATTTTTTTCCGTTTCACGCACTTTATTAATATATCCAGAAAGCAATGATAACCCACCAATCAAATTACCTTCTCCACTTTTAGCTTCAGCTAAAAAGTCGCCGTGCATATCATTGGAATGTAAAATTGTAAACTTTTTAAATCTCTCTGTAGTTTCAACCATTATCTTCTCCGGTTAATTTTAATTTGTTGAGATAGTCTTATTGCAAGCAGGGTTGAAAAAAAATTTTTATCTTAAATCTGTGCAATTTAAGTGACCAAAAAAGATTATATCTAAAATCGTTGTCTGCAAAAACAAAAGTTACAAAAATTAACATCGTGCGATAGGTTTGTGGATGGAAAAAAGTAGCTTGTGCAGAATTTAAACCTAATAAAGTATTTTTAAAATTACCTTGAGAAAATTGGCAAACACTACTAAGTAGGTGAACACAATAAAACCAATCTGTGTAAAGAAAAGTAAAATCGCCCAAACCCTCTTCACTTCTTGTATTATTAGGGGACCAGATGCCCGCACTACAAGAAATTTTGGGATATTTTTTAAATTGGAAGTCTCTAACCTACTTACTGTATCAGTTACCATTGAACCATCGGCAGAAACACCAGAACCTACTGGAGAAACCGTGATGATGGGAGGAAAATTACTATAAGTAATTGGATAGAATTAATTACACAAGTTTTTTTCTTTAACCCTCCTGACTCCTAACTGGTAACAGAGTTTGTCAAACTGCTAACTTTCAGATTCTGTGGTATTTCTTCTGAATGATTAGAGACAACTGGAATTTTAATAATGAATTCGGATCCCTCTTCTGGAGTAGATATACAATGAAGTTCACCACCATGTTGTTCAACTACAATTTGATAGCTAATTGATAATCCCAATCCTGTCCCTTTCCCAACAGCCTTGGTCGTAAAAAATGGGTCAAATAATCGCTTTTGTACTTCCTCTGGAATACCTGAACCATTGTCGGCAATACGAATAATAACATAATTGTCATTAGTTAGTTCTGTCCGAATCCGAATTTGCAGCTTTTTACGAGTTTTTAGAATCAAATTATTACTTTCAGAAAGAGCATCAATTGCATTAGCAATAATATTCATAAATACCTGATTTAGCTGCCCTGCATAGCAATCTATCAGAGGTAAATTATCATATTCTTTAATTAGTTCAATTTCCAAACGATCAGGTTTAGCCTTTAAATTATGTTTGAGAATTATTAAAGTATTCTCTATACCTTCATGAATATCAACGGCTTTAATTTTTGCTTGATCTAGTCTAGAAAAATTACGTAAAGATAAGACAATTTCATTTACTCTTGTCGCCCCAACTTTCATAGAAGATAATAATTTTGGTAAATCTTCCATGATAAATTCTATTTCAATTCCTTTTTCTTTAGCTTCAAATAATACATCAGAATAAGGCTTTTCTTGTTGATAACATTCAATCATAAAAAGTATATCTTGCACATATTCAATAGCATAATTAAGGTTGCCATAAATAAAATTCATCGGATTATTAATTTCATGAGCGATACCAGCTACTAATTGTCCCAAGGCGATCATTTTGTCGTTTTGTAATAATCGGCTATAGTTATCCTGAAGATCACGAAAGTCAGCTCTAGCCGCCCTAGCTTTTTCTTTTTCTTTTTGCAGGCGATTTAATGTTAAAACATGAATTTGGGAGTTGGCTAAAAGTAACTGATGAAAATCTAATAATCCATACTGGTAAGATTGATCTGTAATTACAATTGTTTCATATACCTGTTTGTGCGATCGCCCTAAAGCTATTTGAGTTGCTTCGACAATTAGTGTATCTTCTGGAAAGACAAGTATATTGGGTTGTAAAAAATTATAAAGATATTCAATAGGCCGTCCAGCGAACAGTCCTAACCCATAGGGACGACTCATTTGTTCAAAAAAAAGTCGTCGAGAAATCACTCCTAAATATTTTTTGTCTTTAGTTAAGATAATCCCTGGTAGCAAAGGTTCTTCTTCAAAAAGCCTTGTCAAGTCATTACCTGGATAATCTATTTCAAGTTGAATTGTCCAAACTGGTAATTCTTGCAAAGTTGACTCTAGTTTGAGGTTTAGCTGATCCACATTCTGAATACTATGCATAGCCAGCATTTTTGGGTCCTTAAGCCGAAGTTGATATTGGTTTGTGTCTCTAGCATGATTGCTGAGACTCTAGCAAATGTGACTTATTTTACTCTTAATTTTCTAGGCTTAATAATTTAGTGTTCCCAAAATATCGTGGCGAATATTAATTTATCAACTAAATTCTAATATTAGATTTTTGACATGATTTATAGTAATTAATAAATTATGGCAACAGTATCCTCTTCAAGATAGACAGTTGATAGGCTGAATCGGAAATATAATCCATAGAGCCTAACTTATGTTACCATCCCACCTTTAAGTAAAGGTTAAGAAGCTAGATCAAAATTGTTGCTATCTTAATCAGTTGTTTGATTTTATGTTCAATACCTTAGTCAAATCAAAAAATTCCTTAATTCGTAGGTTGGGTTGAGGCCTGTCCACGCAGTGTGCCGTAAGGCATAACCCAAGAAATACGTTGGGTTTCTCTTCGTTCAACCCAACAAAGCAAAAAAAATAGCACAGGTAATAAAGATTTTCAGAATGGAAATATGACGGTTATCTGGTAGCGATATGCTTTATAGTAGTTAATTTCCAATGTAAAATATGACAGTTGTATTAGATCCCCGAATGTGATTGAGCGTTATACCTTGCCCGAAATGGGCGATTTGTGGAGTGAAACCTATAAGCTGAAAACCTGGCTAGATGTAGAGATCGCAGTTTGCGAAGCACAGGCAGAACTGGGTTATATTCCAGCAGCAGCAGTAGAGGAAATTAAGACTAAGGCGAATTTTGACCCGCAGCGGGTACTAGAAATTGAGGCGGAAGTCCGTCATGATGTGATTGCTTTTTTGACAAATGTTAATGAATATGTAGGTGAGGCAGGACGCTATATTCACTTAGGTTTAACCAGTTCTGATGTCTTGGATACTGCTTTAGCACTACAATTAGTTGCTAGTTTGGATCTGTTGTTAAAACGCCTAGAAGATGTAATTGAGGCAATTCGTAAAAAAGCTACAGCACATCGGAATACGGTAATGATTGGGCGATCGCATGGTATTCACGCTGAACCAATTACCTTTGGCTTTAAATTAGCTGGTTGGTTAGCAGAAGTGTTACGACACAAGGAACGTCTGCAAATTCTCAAAAAAACCATTGCTGTCGGTAAAATATCCGGTGCGGTGGGAACTTACGCCCATATTGAACCTCGTGTAGAAGCGATCGCTTGTGCAAAACTCGGTCTTAAACCCGATACTGCTTCCACTCAGGTAATTTCCCGCGATATTCATGCTGATTTTGTCCAACAGTTAGCATTACTCGCTGCATCTATAGAACGCTTTGCTGTAGAAATTCGCAACTTGCAAAAAACAGACGTTTTAGAAGTTGAGGAATTTTTCTCCAAAGGGCAAAAAGGCTCTAGTGCTATGCCTCACAAGCGTAATCCTATCCGTTCCGAACGCTTAACAGGGATGGCGCGATTGGTGAGAAGTCATGCAGGGGCAGTATTAGAAAACGTCGCTTTGTGGCACGAACGGGATATTTCCCATAGTTCCGTAGAACGGGTAGTTTTACCAGATGCTTGCATTTTGACTCATTTCATGCTGCATGAAATCACCAATTTGGTAAATAACCTCTTGGTTTATCCCGAAAACATGGCCCGAAATCTTAACTGTTATGGTGGAGTAGTCTTTAGTCAAAGAGTATTACTCACCTTAATTGACAAAGGACTTAACCGGGAAGAAGCCTATAGCATAGTCCAAGAAAGCGCCCACATTGCTTGGAACAAACCGGAAGGAAACTTCCGTGATTTAATCAGCAAAGACCCTCGCGTCACTCAAAGCTTGTCACCGGCAGAGATAGAAGCCTGTTTTGATCCACTACATCATCTCAAGCATTTAGAACAAGTTTATCAACGACTGGGTATTTAGAATTGGATTGGGGAATAGGTAATTGGTAATTGGTAGTAATTTTTCCCCCTGTTCCCTGTTCCCTGTTCCCTGTTCCCTGTTCCCTTCTTCCTGACTACTTACTTATTTTATGTCACAAAGTGAAAAATAAATATACGGTTTATTACTATACTCAAAACATAAAGGCATAAGCTAAAACAGTGTATATATGGAAATTAAATCTGTATCTGCTACGGCTATGTTAATTTTAATTAGTCTTAATCAGCAGCCGTTATTAATAAGAGTCGGTATAAACAAAGCAGCTTTGCTAATTTAGTGAAGTCAGGGATATATGCCCATGATTGAAATTCTCGCCATACTATCTGCTGGTGCTGCTGCTGGGATGAGAATAGGTTTACCTTTACTAATGATTGGCATCCTCCAAGGAGATCAACTCTGGTCACAGATGCCAGTATTATCACGCATTTCTCCCCATATTTTAATCGGATTGTTAACCAGTTGGTCTTTATTTGAACTATTCGCTTCCAAAAAACTCATTGGCCAGAGAATAGTACAGCACGTTCATTTATTTTTGTCTCCCGTCGTCGGAGCTTTAATGGGTTTATCAGTTGCTTCAGCGACTCAAACACCAAGTTGGTTAGTTGCCTTAATTGGTGGTTTATTGGCTTTGGTATTTCAGCTAGTTTTAGTCGGTTGGTTTTATCGCTTACGTGGGTTGCCAATATGGGCTGTATTCATGCAAGATGTTTTGTGTATTACACTGGTCTTTTTTGCTGTGGATGCTCCTCGTAAAGGAGGATTAATTGCTTTAGTCCTCCTCTGGTTGGCTATTCTTAGCGCGAAATACTGGTATAGCTGGTATAAAGGTGATAGGAAGAGGTAGTGTGCAGGAGGTAGGAGCAATAATTCTTACCTATTACCTATTACCTATTACTTATTACCTATTACCTATTACCTATTACCAAATGTCTAATGTAAAAGTCCAACAACGTGCAGTAAGCCTTTACCAGTGACTAACTCAATAATCAGCCCGATAAATCCTAGCATGGCTATCCGACCATTCCAGACTTCGGCGCTAGTGGTGATTCCCCATGCCCAACGTTCTTGGGGATACATTTTTACCCTTTTTTTCATTTGGGTGACTTGAGAGAGTTTTAAATCAGGTTGCTTAAGAGCATTAATTATCAGATCAGACAGGGCTTTAATAAACACTGGATTGGTGTTGGGAGCAGGGACACGTCCGAAGTTGTGTATTCCTGCTTCTTCAGCTATTTCTCGATATTCAATGTCAATTTCTTGGAGTGTTTCGATGTGTTCAGAAACAAAACTAATGGGGACAACTACCAAATCTTTCACGCCTTTTGCACCGAGTTCTTTCAGTGCATCTTCTGTATATGGTTGTAGCCATTCTACAGGGCCAACTCGACTTTGATAAGCTAGGGTGTGGGGATTGGCACGGTTGAGGGTTTGCATAATTAAGTATGTGCATTCCTCAATTTCTTGCTGATAGGGGTCGCCGGCTACTTCTACGTAGTTTTTGGGAACACCGTGGGCGCTAAAGAAGATATGCACATCATCAGGATGAGGAAATTTCTCAAGTTCCCCAATTATGAGTTCTGCCATTGCTTGCAGATAACCTGGTTCTTTGTACCAGGAGGCAATGACAGTATATTCAAGACTTTGGAGTTTGGGGTTTTCTTTCCATAGTTGTTCTAATAACCGGAAACTAGAACCACTGGTGCTGATAGAAAACTGAGGGTAAAGTGGGAGAATTACTAACTTATCAATGTTATCTTCAGTAAGTTCGGCGATCGCTTCTTCTGTGTAAGGATGCCAATAACGCATTCCCACATAGATATTAGCTTCCTGTCCTAATTCACCTAGCCGGGCTTTAATGGCTTCTCCTTGCTCTTCTGTCATGCGGCGCAATGGAGAACCGCCACCGATTTCTTTATAATTTGCTTGAGATGTTTTTTCTCTACGTTTAGCAATAAACCAAGCTAGAGGTTTTTGCATCCAACTAAATGGTAAGCGGATAATTTCGGGATCAGAAAACAGATTATACAAGAAAGGTCCGACATCTTCGAGTTTGTCGGGACCACCGAGATTAAGTAATAATACCCCTATACGACCCATAGCAGTTACTTTCCCCCAATCTTCACAGATTTTTTACTAATGTTAACAATATATCTTTATTAAATATAAAGCTTTATCGGCAGGAAAAAAAACAATGGCAACAATTTTTAGAGATTTGAGTTACAGATATCAATGGCTATATGATGGTATTTCTCGGTTAGCGGCTGTGACGGTAGGTGGTGAAGCCCGTTTTCGTCAATTAGCTTTACAAAATTTAAAACTACAATCAGATCCTCATATTTTAGATTTATGTTGTGGTAGTGGTCAAGTTACTAGATTTCTGGTAAATCTTTCGGAAAATGTCACGGGCTTGGATGCTTCGAGCTTATCTCTACAGCGAGCAAAGAAGAATGTACCAAATGCTACGTATATAGAAGCGTTTGCTGAGGATATGCCTTTTGCAGATAATTCATTTGATGTTGTACATACTAGCGCAGCTTTACATGAAATGCAGCCGGAACAACTACGAAAAATCATTGCAGAGGTTTATCGAGTGTTAAAACCGGGGGGAGTGTTTACCTTAGTAGATTTTCACACTCCCACAAATCCAATTTTTTGGCCGGGGTTGGCGGTATTTTTCTGGTTGTTTGAAACCGAGACGGCTTGGGAATTATTAAAAACGGATTTACCTGGTTTGTTAAGAGAAAATGGTTTTGATGTTCAGTCACCTAGTTTATATGCTGGTGGGAGTTTGCAGGTAATTCAAGGGAAGAAACTTTTTTAATTGTCTGAACAGGATGCTCACCGATTAAAGGATTAACAATCAAATCCTGTACATCCTAAAATCCTGGTAATCCTGATTCAGACAACCACAACCAACAATATCCAAATAGGAAGCCAGGGAATTAATTCCCTGTCTAAAAGCTCAAGTCGGTTTAAACCGACTATGGGGAATGATTGAATATTATATTTATCTTCATTAGGTCAATACTGTAGCCAAAAAAAGAGGATGAAGAGAAAGGGCTGATGTAGTAGAGTTATAGTCTTCCAAAACAAAAACTCGAAAACCACATACAGCCCATGTTTGATATCCTAACACTCCTGCAATGCCTGCTACCAGAAATAAAAGTGAGGACTATGCGGCAGTTGAGCCAGATCATCATGGCCATGTTAGCCATGAGCGGACGAGTAACGATGTTAGGAATATCACGTTGGACGCTTAGTGGTGGTAGTTATCGGACGGTAATCAGATTTTTTCAGACAGTCATACCGTGGGCAACGGTGTTCTGGGTGTTTTTTCGGCGGCATTTGTTTTGCCCAAATGATGTTTATTTGTTGGCAGGAGACGAAGTAGTAATAAGCAAAGCCGGGAAAGAAACCTATGGATTAGATAGGTTCTTTTCCAGTCTAATAAGTAAACCAATATCGGGTCTTTCTTTCTTTACATTATCATTAGTAAGTGTTCAAAAAAGACACTCATTTCCAATTCAAATAGAACAGGTAATTAAAAGCGATGTAGAAAAAAGTGTTGTCTCACCAATCCCAGAAGTAAAACCTCAAGAAAAACGTGGACGGGGACGACCAAAAGGGAGTAAGAACAAAAATAAACAGGAGGTGATTTTTACATCTGAACTACTAAGAATTCAGAAAATGATTAATGAGCTATTTAAGTTAATAGCTAACTTTATCCCCCTCACTTACTTGGTTGTAGACGGTCACTTTGGGAACAATAATGCCTTGCAAATGGCTAGGCAAGTAAAGTTACACATAATTTCCAAGTTACGCCATGATTCAGCATTATATATACCTTACCAACATCCTGACCCCAATCATCGTTCTCGTAAGAAATACGGAGATAAGCTGGACTGGCGTAATATTCCTGGGGCATATTTGCGTCAAAGTAGTATTGAAGAAGATATCAAAACTGATATTTATCAAATGACTCTACTGCACAAAGAATTTGCTCAGTCCTTGAATGTAGTGATTTTGGTAAAAACAAATATCAAGACGAATGCTGTTAGTCATGTGATTTTATTTTCCAGTGACTTAGATTTGTCTTATGAGAAAATAATCGACTACTATAGACTACGCTTTCAAATCGAATTTAATTTTCGTGATGCCAAGCAGTTCTGGGGATTGGAAGATTTTATGAATCGGGGTCAAACTGCGGTGACTAATGCGGCCAATCAATATTTTTTATGGTCAACTTATCTCATTATCTTTTAGCTCAATTCCGTCAAGATAATCCTGGTGCTGGAATTATTGATCTTAAGGCTTACTGTCGTGGTTTTCGATATGTTCGTGAAATGTTAAAAATGCTTCCGGAACAACCAGAGCCTATTTTATTAGCCCAGATTTTTGCCAAGCTTACCTCTCTTGGTCGTGTTCACAATGCTCCTACAGCCGTTGAACCCTCGTAATTTGGCTACAGTATTGTTAGGTAAAAAGTCAATCAAATCCTGTACATCCTTAAATCCTGGTAATCCTGATTCAGACAACCACAACCAACAATC
>JAKOGY010000175.1 GCA_028658405.1 Dolichospermum sp. ST_sed8
GGAAGAAGGAAGAATCAAAATGGCAACGAATGAACCCGTCAATTAGTTCTTGACAGACTACTAGTTTAGTTTAGATCCCCGACTTCTTGAAGAAGTCGGGGATCTTTGTCTTCATAATTCATTTAGGATTACTATAGTGAAATTTATTTGCAAAGTAAAAACATATTTAGAGAGGAATTGATTGTGGAACAGAAAATTAACTGTGCTGAAGCCTGTGTTAACGGGTGTGTTTTAGGGGATAAATGTCCCAATATCGAGTTTAGAGAAGCAACTGCAAAATTTATTGAAGAAACTTCTTTAGACAAAATGCTGGAAATAGCAGAAGAAAGATTGCGGAAAAAAATCTCAGAACCACCAAAATGGGTGTTTCCAGAAGATTCTTAAATGGAATTGGTATTGGTAAACTTATATCAGGGAACAGGGAATAGGGAACAGAGTTAAAATGAATGAAATTAGATTAGTTAGCAGCAAAGTAGTGAAAGCAAAGGCCAAAGAATTGGGATTTCACGAAGTGGGTATTGCTGCTGTCAGTGATTTAGAGCCGACAGAGACACAAAAATTGCAAGATTGGCTAAAAATGGGTTATCACGCTGACATGGAATGGATGAAAAATCCCAAGCGTGAAGATATTACTTTAGTTATGCCAGAAGTGCGATCGCTCATATCTGTAGCTCTAAATTATTATACTCCCCATGAACGTCCCCAAGGTGATGAATACGGCAAAATTTCTCGTTATGCCTGGGGTCGAGATTATCATAGAGTTCTGCAAAAAAAGCTCAAAGAATTAGCTATTTGGCTAGAATCCCTGGGCGAAAATGTGAAAACGCGTTATTATGCAGATACAGGGCCAGTTCAAGATAAAGTTTGGGCGCAAAAAGCCGGTATTGGTTGGATTGCTAAAAACGGGAATGTGATTACCAGAAAATATGGTTCATGGGTATTTTTGGCAGAAATATTAACTAATATAGAACTAGAGAGCGATCGCCCATCAACCCAACACTGTGGAACCTGTACCCGTTGTCTGCAAGCTTGTCCTACAGGTGCAATTACTGAACCCTTTATAGTAGACGCTAATCGCTGCATTGCCTATCATACTATCGAAAATCGGGCAGAAGAATTACCACCAGACATTACACCTCATTTACAAGGATGGGTAGCAGGTTGTGATATTTGTCAAGATGTTTGTCCCTGGAATCAACGATTTGCTCAAGCAACTGATGTCACTGATTTTCAACCCTATCCTAGTAATTTAGATCCGAAACTGGTAAAATTAGCTGAAATATCAAATCAGGAGTGGGATAAAAGATTCACAGCATCGGCCTTGCGGCGCATTAAACCAGAAATGTTACGACGTAATGCTCGCGCTAATCTTGACAAATCCAAGCATAATAATGACCCAGAAAGTAATAATTTTTGATTTTGATGGGACGATTGCTGATACAGTAGATGCTCTTGTAACTATTGCCAATCGTTTAGCCCTAGAATTTGGATATGTTCCCATTAATTCTCAAGAACTAATTCTCCTGAGAAATCTCACAGCCAGAGAAATCATTAAATATTCTGGTGTTTCCCTATTCAAAATTCCTTTTATGGTTAAAAGAGTAAAAGGAGAATTAAAACATAAAATCCCAGAATTAAAACCTATTGATGGAATTAACGCCGCATTAATAGAACTCCATAATCAAGGTTATCACTTGGGAATTATTACTTCTAACTCTCCAGAAAATGTTAACGAATTTCTCAAATGTCATAATTTAGATTATTTGTTTAATTTTATTTGTTCAGGAGTAACTATTTTTGGCAAAACTACAATTATTAATAATGTACTTCGGCAAAAACAGTTCAAACCAGAAACAGTAATTTATGTAGGAGATGAAACTAGAGATATAGAATCTGCCAAAAAAGCAAATATCAAAGTGATTGCAGTCAGTTGGGGTTTTAATTCTTCTGAAGCTCTAAGTAAACAAAATCCAGATTTCTTAATTCATCATCCTAGCGAACTACTAGATGCAATTAAAAGCTGTTAAAAAAATGTAGGGTGGGCAATGCCCACCAAAACCCAACATTTTCACAAAGTTGTTGGGTTTCCTGAAAATTAAACGAATTGCGTTCTATTCTTCTTCTTCTAAATCAATTTCTTCCTCATTGCCATGATCTTCATGGGCTTGAGTGACAGAATTAGCAGAAACTACCGCACCCTTATCTAGTTTTTCCAGAACTTGTTCTTGAATTTTGGCAGCTAATTCTGGTTTTTCTTCTAAATATTTAATGGCGTTATCTCTACCTTGGGAAATGTTTTCACCATTGTAACTATACCAAGCACCTTTACGGAGGAGAATACCAGTTTCTTCGGCTATGTCTACTAGACAACCGAGGGTAGAAATTCCTTTACCAAAGATAATGTCAAATTCGGCAATTCTAAAAGGTGGTGCAACTTTATTTTTAGCTACTTTGACTTTGACACGATTACCAAATTCATCAGTACCTTTTTTCAAAGTTTGAATTCTGCGAATATCCAAGCGTACAGAAGCGTAAAATTTCAGCGCATTACCACCCGTTGTAGTTTCTGGACTGCCATAAGTAACACCGATTTTTTGCCGCAACTGGTTAATGAAAATAACTGTGCATCCAGATTTACCGATATTGCCAGTTATTTTCCGTAAAGCTTGGCTCATTAACCGCGCTTGCAAACCAACGTGAATATCCCCCATATCGCCTTCGATTTCAGCGCGAGGAACTAGTGCGGCTACAGAGTCAATAACGACAATATCAACAGCCGCAGAACGCACAAGTTGATCAACTATTTCTAATGCTGATTCGCCGTTATCTGGTTGGGAAACAAGTAAGTTTTCAATATCTACGCCTAAAGCCGCGGCGTAGGTAGGATCTAAGGCGTGTTCAGCGTCTACAAATGCCGCAATACCGCCATTTCTTTGGACTTCTGCAAGGGCATGGAGGGCAACGGTAGTTTTACCAGAACTTTCTGGTCCATATATTTCGATTACCCGCCCTTTGGGTAAACCGCCACCCAAGGCCAAATCTAAGGTAAGCGCCCCGGTGGAGATTGTTTCTACCCGCATTCGGGTAGCATCACCCAGGCGCATAATTGCTCCTTTTCCGAAGGTGCGCTCAATTTGTCCAAGGACGATGTTTAAAGCTTTTTGCTTGCCTGAAGTCTCGGTATTAGTATTAGCTGCCATTCCTGCCTCTAAGTATAGGATTTTGGAAAATTGTGGAAGAGTTTTAATAGAACGGATATACTATCATACCCGAAAACTGTGTCAATCGGAATGTTTACAAAATAGGTTGGCCAGATTCTCATGCGATCGCTGAAGAATTATAGCATTTTAGATTTTGGATTGTGAAAGACTGACTATACAAGCAATTCATCTTTCCATCTATCATCATCGGCAAGGTAAATTGGTATAATTTTGGCAATGGATAACAGCAATTTGGTGAATATATAGGTATGGAAAGAGTTATTAAAAGTGGGCTAGGTTGGCGCATAGGTTGGAATCCAGATGCACCAGAATTTAAAGGATTAGTTGGTACAGACGATTGGGCAATAGAATTAACAGAAGCAGAATTAAACGAGTTTTGTCGCCTATTTAATCAGCTTGCAGATACCATGAAGCATCTAGCGACAGAATTAATGGATGAGGAAAAAATTGCCTGTGAAGCCGAAAGCGACTTATTATGGATGGAAGTAGCAGGTTATGCTCATGCCTACAATCTGCGCTTTATCCTGAATACAGGACGGGGGACAGAAGGTAAATGGGAAGCGGAAGCCGTGTCCAAATTGTTGCCAGCAATCGGAATGTTAAAAGTTTTTTGAAAAACCCCTTGCTATTTTCCTTAACCTTGTGATATGTTTAAAAGAGTGAATTAATTAATTTTAGATATACAAATTTGGAATTATCCCCTCTCCAAAATTCTAAGATATCAAGTTCACATTTACGGGGCGTAGCGCAGCTTGGTAGCGCGCTACTTTGGGGTAGTAGAGGTCGTGGGTTCGAATCCCGCCGCTCCGATTTATATCTCTCCAGATGTGGGGATATTTTAAGTACAGTCTATTTCATGCAAGCTATTACAAATCTAAATTGATTACTATATGTAGCAGGAAACAGGGGACAGTGTTAAAAGTCTCTTGCTATATGGCTTTGTCATTAAATTTTGTACTTCATTTACCTGAGATCTGCTGTATGTCTGATCACAACTGGAAATTTATAAGACTAATATTATCTTGGCAAGGTTTATTTACTATAGTTTTTACTAATTACTTATTGATTCTCAACCTAGTTACTGAACCAGCTATTGCTCAAACCAAACAGGATTGTTCGGTATCATTAAAAGCCACTCAAGAAAAAGAAAAATTGCGCTTATTATCTCTTAAAGGCAATAAAGACGCAGAAAGTCGCTATCAAAAACTCCTCAAACAGCATACAAAAGAATTACAAAACTGCCGCATTCAGACTTGGCCAGAAACTCAAGCTATTTGGTTACGCTTGTACCCCTGTGATACCCAACCGGGGAGAGTTGATCAAATTATGGATCGTATTGTCAACCAAGGCTATAACCAAGTTTATTTAGAAGTATTTTATGATGGCCGGGTACTATTACCAGCAGCCACTAACCCGACTGTTTGGCCTGCTGTAGTTCGCACTCCGGGGACGGAGAAATTTGATTTATTAGCCTTAGCAATTAAAAAAGGGCAACAACGCGGGTTAAAAGTTTATGCTTGGATGTTTACTAATAACTTTGGTTATACTTATGCTCAACGTAAAGATAGACAAGATGCGATCGCTCGTAATGGCAAAAATCAAACCAGTTTATCTGTAGTAGAAGATAGTTCCCAAGTATTTATTGATCCCTACAACACCCAAGCAAAAACTGATTATTACCGGATGGTACAGCAGGTTATGCGCCGCCGTCCAGATGGTATCCTCTTTGATTATGTCCGCTATCCCCGTCAGACTGGTAGTGATTCTATTGCTACCAAAGTTCATGACTTATGGTTATTTACTTCCGCTACCCAAGAAGTCTTACTGCGTCGCGCTAAAAATTCCAAAGGGTTAGAATTAATTCGTCGGTTTCTCACTAGGGGATATATTAGTGCTGGTGATATAGCAGAAGTTAATAAACGCTATCCTCAAGAAGATGAACCATTATGGGAAGGGCGTATTCCTCAAAAAAAGCAGAAATCTCTGCCTTCAGTAGAGGAAAAACAGCGGGTTTTGCAGTTGGATTTGTGGTTACTCACTGTTGCTCACGCTATGCAAGGTATCTTAGATTTTGTAGCTTTAGCAAGTTCCCCAGCTAAACAACAAGGTATTCCCGCTGGAGTGGTATTTTTTCCCGAAGGTAATCAGGCTTTAGGACAAGGTTATGATTCCCGTTTGCAACCTTGGGATAAGTTCCCCAAAACCTTAGAATGGCATCCCATGTCTTATGCAAATTGCGGTAATGCTAATTGCATTGTGGCACAAGTTCAACAGGTTTTAAAGATGGCGCAACCAGGTACAAAAGTTATTCCGGCTTTAGCTGGGAAGTGGGGAGAATCAATTAGTAATCGTCCATCTTTGGAAGTGCAAATGCAAGCTCTCCGGCAATTATCTCCTCAAATTAAAGCTGTTAGCCATTTTGCATATTCTTGGCAATATCCTGAACATGATGGTGAACGTAAATTTTGTAATTCTCGCTAAATTAAATACTCTCTTCCTACTGGAAGAATATGGATTAAATGAACCACGTTCGCGCAAGCGTCCCGTCAGGGATAGGCACGAAGAACACGAAGGAAGAAGGAAGAAGGAAGAAGGGAGGGAAGGGAGTAATTAACTATTTATGGTGGGCATTGCCCACCCTACTTTGAACTTTAATTTAGATTTTTAATTCTCCTGTATTATTGTATTTTTGCAATATTCCGATGACAACTGCGGGTATTTCTAAATGGGGAAGAATTCCTGTGTCGGGTATTTCTTGAAAACTTTTAATTGCCCCAGGATTTAAATTTGCTAATCTTCGTCCTAATTGTATATTTGTAAATTGTGCTTTTTCACCCCATAACATTACAGTGGAAATTTGAAGTTGTTGGATATATAAACTCAAATCAAAATAAAGATTTCCGCGTAAAAAGGACAAAGCTGCAAACTTGGCTTGATATTTTTGTGCAGAACTTAGATAAGCTGATACCATTTCTGGAGTTACTCTTTCTGGTTTTGCAAAAAGAAAACTTTGCAAAAAGTTCCTGACTGCAATTTCATTTTCTGCACCCAAAGCATAAATTAAATTATCTACTAATGGGGTATTAATTAAAGAAAGTGGCAATCTCCTTCCTGCACCTTCTCCAAAATCATTAAAGCCGGAAGGACAAACTAAAAATAAAGCTTTGAATAAGTCGGGGTAAGTGACAGCTAGACGAATAGTTAAAGCCGCAGTTAAAGAAGATGCTATTACAGTTACAGGTTGATTACAAGTTTGAGTAATAAACTCAATAATTGTTGTTAAATAATCTTCAATTTGATAATCTCGCACGGGGTGAGCAGACTTTCCCCAACCAATTAAATCAGGGGCTAAAATTCGATATTGTGACGCATAAGCTGGGTAAATTTTTGACCATTCATAAGCAGACGCACCACCACCAAAGTTATGTAAAAATAATAATGGTGGTAAATCTTGATATGAGGTATTTTCCCAAGGGGTACTAACTTGGGTATAGTAAACCATTGTCCCTAAAGAGGTATGAATGAATTTACTACCAAAACCAGGAGGTTGAAATTGTAGCATAATTATGAAAGTGAATCTTTGGTAATTTGGACAAGTTGATTTATATTTTCACTACTAATATTATAAGCAGCCCCAAACCCAATGACAAAACGTCCTGTATTCGGTTTGAGTTGCAAAATCCGAAAATCTGGTAAGCTGCGTAATGTAGAAATCAATTCTCCAAAACGAATCTGAAATTTATCAATAATTTCCTGCCATTTTTCAGTTTCTCTTTCTACTAAATTTGCGCTACAATCAAAATTTAACCGCCGACGGGCAAAAATTTGTTTGGTTTTAGCTTCGTCGTCAATAAATAAAACACTTACATGAGGACTATTGTGAATGTTTTGGGTGTGGGTAGCTAGTCCACTTACATAAATATAGATGTTTTTGTCATTATCCATAACAAATGGAGCGTAACTAGCATTGGGAATTCCATCTTTACTGACGGTACTAATAATAATGCTAGTAAATTCTTCAGGGAATTTCTCATATTCAGTTTGGGCTTTTTCAAATTGATTCATCATGACAATTATCCTATTTTATGGATATTATACCAAAGAAATCCAGATCCCCGACTTATTTGAGAAGTCGGGGATCTAAATCTTGTAGTAGTTACATAAAATTGATACAATAAGAATAAAATGGAGTGGTTGAATAATGAGTAATAACAATCGTTCTCAATGGGATTTATGCAGGTTTCTCAAAACCCTAACTTACTTTGAAGTTTTTCCGGTTCTTAATTGGATACAAAAACTCTTTCAAGGTAGTCCTCAAGATCATCAAAATCAACCTAAAGAAGGAAGTAATATGGCTGTAATTCTCGTAGCTGGTGCAACTGGTGGTGTGGGTAAACGAGTTGTTAAGAAATTGGTAACACAAGGTTATCATGTGCGCTGTTTGGTTCGAGATATTGAAAAAGCAAAACCAATTCTAGGTGATGATATTGATTTGGTTGTTGGAGATATTACGAAACCAGAGACTTTGACAAGTTTAGTTATGGCTAATATTCAAGCTGTAATTTGTTGTACTTCGGTACGTGTTCAACCTGTGGAAGGAGATACACCAGATAGAGCTAAATATAATCAAGGTGTGAAATTTTATCTACCGGAAATTGTGGGAGATACACCAGAAAATGTTGAATATAAAGGTGTGAAAAATTTAGTTGAAGCAGCCGGGAAATATCTGGTTTCTGTGGGGGAAAAACCCATATTTGATTTTACTAAACCATCAGATGAAATGAAAAATGTCTGGGGGGCTTTAGATGATGTGGTTATGGGGGGTGTGAGTGCAAGTAGTTTCCAAATTAGGGAAAATACCGCAGTATTTACAGGTAATGTTTCTACTGCTAATTCTGGTGGTTTTGCTTCTGTCAGAACTAAGAATTTTTCACCAGTTCTTAATTTATCGGGTTATCAAGGTGTAAAATTGCGGGTGAAAGGTGACGGTCAACGTTATAAAATATTTATCCGCACAGAGTCAACTTGGGACGGTGTTGGTTATAGTTATTCTTTTGATACTGTTGCTAACAATTGGCTAGATATTCAGATTCCTTTTACCGATTTAGTTCCCGTATTTCGTGCGAAAATTGTTAAGGACTGTCCACCAATGGACGTTAGTAAGGTTTGTTCTTTGCAATTAATGTTGAGTAAGTTTGAATATGATGGTGCTTTAAATCCTGCTTTTAATCCGGGGATTTTTGGGCTGGAAGTTGCATCAATTCAAGCTTATGGTGGGGAAACTTTACCTCAATTTGTATTAATCAGTTCGGCTGGGGTAACTCGTCCGGGAAGACCAGGAATTAATTTAGATGAAGAACCACCAGCGGTAAGGTTAAATGACCAATTGGGAGGGATTTTAACTTGGAAGTTGCGAGGGGAAGAAAGTTTAAAATCTAGTGGAATTCCTTATACAATTATTCGACCTTGTGCTTTGACGGAAACAGCGGGAGGGAAGGAATTAATCTTTGAACAAGGTGATAATATTCGAGGAAAAGTTAGCCGTGATGATGTTGCGGAAATTTGTGTCCAAGCTATTAAAGAATCAAAAGCCAGTAATCTTACTTTTGAAGTTAAGGAAAGTGAGGTAATTGCTAATAATTTAGATTGGGAAAAGCTATTTTCTTCTTTGCAATCTGATAAGTAAAAATTGATTATACTCAACACGGCTTCATCATTTGATTCTGTGGGTAGGGGTTTAGCAGTGCTTATTGGTGTCAACTTAAGTTAGAAATAGCTTATCTGTTTGCTTCCACACCCGCCCAGAAATGATAGCGTAGCGTGGCGTAAGCCATATTTCCGGGCTAATAGTCAAAGTAAACTCAAGTTTACTAAGGAATTTTCAGGTTATTTATACTAAACACGGTTAAAACATGGACTTTTAGAGAATCACGAAAAACCTAGATGTGTAGGGGTTTAGCTCATGCTCATTGGTATCAAATTAAGCCATAAATCCCTTGTTTGTTAGCTTCTACACCCGCCCAGAAATGAATTTCCGGGCTAATAACCAAAGTCTACTGAAGTAGACTAAAGATTTTTAGGATATTTAGTTATCTTTAGATAACTTTGGCTATTAGACTGGGAATTCATTCCCAGGCGGGCTAATGCACAGGGAGAAAAGGTTGGGGTGCTGTTAAATTTAGAAACCTACCAACAGCTAACAAACTTATCTCTAGATTCTGAATTATTGATTGGTTTAAGTATAGATGAGTTGCAAGCTTTGGCGGAAAGTTCTTTATTTCCCAAAACTCAGACGCAGTTACAGGAGTTATTAATTAAAAATTCTGAAAATCAATTATCAAAGGTCGAAGCTGAAACTTTAGATAAATTATGTTGAAAAAGTTCAAAGAGAGAAATTAAAAAACCCCTAAAAGATGGTGACTAGTGTGTTAATTTTGACAAACAAACACCCAAACTACAATTTTTATTTGATAATATGATTTTAAGAAGATTGCTAATAACTGGGGTATGTGTAATTTTTGTTTGGGGTGGTATTTTGTTGAATTCCGCTTCACCTCAGCAAGTTGATTTTCGCGTGAATAATTTAGAATCTGACGTGAGAAGTTTGCAATTACGCTTACAACAAATTGAGTTAATGGTTAGTAAAAATAATCAATTACCTGCTGCTAATAATTCCCAATTTTCTCCTAATTCGAGACAGAATTTATCACAATCACAACAGGAAAAGATGTTTAAGAATCTAGCAACTTTAGTGGTTGAATTAAACCAGAAAGTTAACAAATTAACAATTCGAGTTAATCAACTTGAGAAACTAAATGTTAAATAAAGATCAATCTGTTATTTATCATGGTGGTTGTCACTGTGGTGCGGTGCGGTTTCGGGTAGTAGTTAATCATCACAAGGTTGATGATTGTAATTGTTCAATATGTTCTAAAAAAGGATTTCTGCATTTGATTGTCCCCCAAGCACAGTTTACTTTACTACAAGGGGAAGATTTCTTAAAAACTTACAACTTTAATACAGGAGTAGCACAACATAAGTTTTGCGAGATTTGTGGTATTCATTCTTTTTATGTTCCCCGTAGTCACCCTGATTGTATTGATATCAATGTGCGGTGTTTAGATGGAAATGTTCTGGGAAATTTTGAAATTATGCCTTTTGATGGTGCAAATTGGGAGGAAAATATTCATAAGTTAAAAAAAGGTTAAATCTGCTATTTATTTAAGAATTAAGGATTTAACCTCAAAACTGTGATATTTTAATCACGTCTGTTCATTTGTCAAAAATGTTGTAATTCCTAAATAACAAACATGATGGAAACTCAAGCACAGCAACCCGAACAAGGAAATTATACTTCACCACAAGATATCTTATCTTTTTCTGGTGGAGACAATCGCAATTTACCAAGACTATCTGCTGCTAAAGAATCTGAATCCCAATGGCAGCAAATTAGTAGACAAATTCTCGAATTTTTCAATAAACTGCCAGATTATTTAGGCAGTATTTTTAACAACAATAAACAGGGTTTAATCACTCTAGTTTTGATTTTATCAGCGTTGGTAACAGTTAAGGTAGCGATCGCCGTACTAGATGCTGTGAATGATGTCCCGTTGCTACAACCAATTTTTGAATTGATTGGTATATTCTACTTTGTCTGGTTTGCTTTCCGTTATCTTCTCAAATATGAGACTCGGCAAGAATTATCCCAGAAATTTAACTCCTTCAAACAACAATCTTTAGGTTGACAGTCTCAGCACCTATTGAAATAGTCACTTCTTGGTTTTCCATATAATTAACTCCGTTGCTTGACTAAGTTAATTATATGGACGTTCCGTAACATAAGGCTAGTTATGGGTAGAAATTGCCGAACAGTTTAAAACCCCAACTAAATCATGAACTACCCCATCTTACTTCGTTGAAGATGGGGTTTCTACATCCCCATCAGTAAGTTGAGATTTTTGACGTTTTACACGACCTAGTTGCTTCATACTTCCAGCATTCTTGCGTTTGCTAGTGTTTGAAGTAGAGCTAGAATCATCTACGTCACAGAGGCTAGTACCGCAAGGCGAAAGTCAAAAGTCAAAAGTCAAAAGTCAAAAATAATATGGCGTAAGCTTTT
>JAKOGY010000176.1 GCA_028658405.1 Dolichospermum sp. ST_sed8
AAGTCCCCTAATCATCAAGGACGGGCAGGATGCCCATCCCACAAAATTGGGTAATTTATTTTTTGGTGTTCCCTTAGCAAGTCTCTTGACAAAATAAATATCTATGAATATGATTGCCATTGTGTGAGGAGCAAAATTAGAAAAGACACCGAGACGAAACACGGCCAGTCGTCGGTGTCTTTTCTTGTTTGTAGATTTTTTAATTAAGCAAGAATTTTGCCATTGCTATAGCTGCACCATCTAACTCTACACTAGGTGCTACCCAATCAGCGATCGCTTGCACTTCTGCTGGGGCATCACCCATTGCAACACTAATACCCGCATAGCGAAGCATTTCTACATCATTAAAATTATCACCAATAGTCATTACATTATGACTTTCTAAACCTAGAATTTCTTCAGCTAGATAACGGACAGCATTACCTTTATTAACATGAGTATTAGCTGCTTCCAAAAAAGTAGCTACAGATGTTGTCATATATAACTCTGTTGGTTGATATCTACGGCGTAAATTAGCTAAAAGTTGTTGAATTAAATCTGAGTCATCACATAATGCTAAAATTTTTGTAGGCTGATGATTCTCTAATAATTGCCGTAAATCACCGACGGGAATAGCTTTCACCCCACAGCGTTGTTGATAATTTTCCGTTTCTTTCGTGATTTCCCGCACATAAAGTTGGTCGTTGATGTAAAAATGAACCGAGAGGAGCGATCGCCATTGCGACTCTTCAAAGTATTCTAGTAGTTGGTGGGCAATTTCCGTAGATACAGATAAATGACGGTGAATTTTGTTATCCTTGGGATCTTGAATCCAAGCCCCCTGATAAGCTACTAAAGGCAGCGTAGAGCCAATTTCCTGATGAAATCGCAAAGCTGAACAATACATCCTTCCCGTAGCTATAGCGACTTTAATTCCTTTTGCTTGTACCGCAGCAATAACTTCCTTGACAGTCTGACTCAGAGTATTGGAATGTCCAGCAATTGTCCCGTCTATATCTAGAACCAACAGTTTAATATCTTTTTCATCTTGACTCTGATTTGATGTTAAATAATTTTTTGGCATTGTATCCATAAAATCTCCAGTTTTTAGTATTCTTTGAAATTGTACAGGTATAAATATGACAATTTTTGCCTACTTATTGAGACAATAAATTCAGATTTATCCGTAAACACATTAAAATGGTATTTTGTTAATAAGATTTAGATGCGTTTCCCCTAGGGATTTAATTTATTAATTATTTAGACTTTTTTCAAAAAATTAATTTAGCCGATCTAAATCAACCAACTACTAACAATAATCTCTCCAAATATTTGGAAAGAAGATATTAGACAATTAAAGAACCCAATAGGAGATAACAATGGATAATTTTTTGTTTTTGACCAGTGTATTCCCATCAGTTGATATTTTTATAGGATTCAAACCAGCTTTAAAAAGAAATACAAAAGGTAAAACAATTTTTAGTTTTTATGATGTTGATGAAAATTTAATAGGTAGTCGGGTATTAAAAGAAGCCAGAGGTCTAAAAAAACTTGCTGTTCCTTCAATAACTCATAAGATACATATTAAATCATTCAATGAAGATTACTATCTCGCTGATCTTAGGTTAATGATTGAGGACTGTATTAAAGATAAAATTGCCTATGTTAAAAGAGATTATGGGTTAACACCTGAAGAATATTATCAAGGAATACTAGAAAGTCGTGCAAAAGCAAGTTTAATTAGGGAGGCTGCTTTAAGAATTGATGAACCTAAATTTTCAGATGATGAGGAATTGGTAATAGGTAATGGGTAATTGGTAATTGGTAACGGACTACAAACTTTCCTTTAGTCGTCTTGAGACGACTTTTGCTATTAGACATGGCTTCGCCACGCAAGCTATCAGAATTCATTCTGAGGCGGGTTAAATAAGAATGAAATAACCCTGGCGATTAGGCTACCCAGTCTTTACATAGTAACTCTGCTTGTTCTAATACTGTGGAAGTTGCTTTTTCCTGTTTATCTGGGGGATAACCATACTTTTTGAGTAATCGTTTAATGGTCACTCTTAATTTAGCTCGCACATTTTCCTTAACTGTCCAATCAATGGTTAAGTTAGCACGAATCGCTTTGACTAAATCACGGGCGATCGCTTTAAGTATATCATCTCCTAAGCTAAGAACCGCACTATCATTCACCTCCAGGGCATCATAAAAAGCGGTTTCATCTTCAGTTAGTCCCAAGTTTTCACCCCGTTTTTGTGCCTCCCGCATAGCTTTGGCTAGTTCAATCAATTCATTGATGACTTGGGCTGTTTCAATGGCACGATTTTGATATTTTTTGATGGTATTTTCTAACATTTCTCGAAAGGAACGAGCTTGAATTAAATTCTTGCGAGAACTGATTTTAATTTGCTCATTAATTAATTTTTGTAAGGTTTCTAAAGCTACATTTCGATAGGGTAAATCTCGCACTTCTTCCAAAAATTCATCGTCAAGAATAGCGATATTTGATTTCTTTAATCCAGCCGATGCAAAGATGTCTATTACTTGATTACTAGCGATCGCTTTAGAAACAATTTGTCTAACTGCTGCATCTATATTTTCTGAGCTTTTACCGTCAACTATGGTATGTTTTACCATCGCTGCTTTGATAGCTTGAAAAAATCCCACTTCATCCCGAATTTTGATTGCTTCATCGGTACTACTAACCAGGGCAAATGCTTGGGATAATTCACCTACAGCCTTGATATAACGTTGTTTACCGTCTTCTATGCCTAAAATATGATTGAGAGCAGCAGGAATGATTGATACTCGTTCTGTGGGTTTACCTGTAAAGAATTTCTGGTAGTCAAAACCGTGATACATGACTTTAACAATTTCGTGTTTTTCCTCCAATACAGCTAGGGCAATACTGGTATCAATGCCTGTTTCCCCTCTATCCTTTTCTGTATAGTCTTTGAGTGCCTCTTTGAGTTGTTCAGCTATGCCCAAATAGTCAACTATTAACCCCCCTGGTTTATCCTTAAAAACCCGATTTACCCTAGCTATAGCTTGCATTAAATTATGTCCCTGCATGGGTTTATCTACATATAAAGTATGTAAACTGGGAGCATCAAATCCTGTTAACCACATATCCCGAACTATGACTAATTTAAAGGTATCATCGGCTTTTTTGAAACGTTTAGCTAAATCTTTTCGGGCTTTTTTACTGCGGATGTGGGGACGCATTTTTAGATCATCAGTAGCAGAACCAGTCATGATAACTTTTAACACCCCTTGGTTATCATCCTCACTATCCCATTCTGGTTTTAGTTGAATAATAGCACTATACAAATCTGCACATATCCGACGACTCATACAGACAATCATCCCCTTACCATCTCTAAGTTCCGGCGCTGCGGTGCGATTCTCGAAATGTTCGACAATATCTTTAGCAATTTGATCAATGCGTTGTTCTGCACCAACTAAAGCCTCTAATCTTGCCCATTTACTTTTGAGTTTTTCTTTGCTAGTGAGTTCTTCTGCTTCTGTGACTTCCTCAAATTCTGGATCTATTTTGAGAAATTCTGAAGGTACTAAATCTAATTTTGCCAATCGCGTTTCATAGTAAATTTTAACTGTAGCTTCATCTTCAACTGCCCGTTGAATGTCGTAAATATCAATGTAATTGCCAAAGGTTTCAATGGTATTTCTATCTTTTTGAGAAATAGGAGTACCTGTGAAGCCGACAAAGGACGCTTGAGGGAGCGCTTGTCTTAAATATGTAGCATAACCTTGTTGAATATAAGCTGCTTCTGGGTTAATTTCCTGGGGTTTTATTTTAGATTGAGTATTGTAACTACTAGAAGATTCAGCTACTTTAATGTTAGGTTTTTGTTGATGTTTTGGTGTAAGATAGGAAACCTTTGACGATTCATTCTTTGCAGATTTGACGACGATTTTCGCATTAAATCCATATTGGCTTCTGTGTGCTTCATCGGCAATTAAAACAATGTTACGGCGCTGGGAAAGTTCGGGATATTCGTTACCTATTTCTGGGGCAAATTTTTGGATAGTGGTAAATACAATTCCCCCAGATGCTACTGTTAATAATTCTGTGAGATGTTCCCTATTTTCTGCTTGTATAGGGTTTTGGTGTAATAAATCAACGCAGGATGAAAATGTATTAAATAATTGGTCGTCTAAATCATTTCTATCAGTTAAAATCACTAAAGTGGGGTTTTCCATTTCTGGTTGTTGTATCAGTTTCCCACTATAAAAAGTCATGGTTAGACTTTTACCACTACCTTGAGTATGCCAGACTACACCAACTTTTTTATCTCCATCTGTGCGGGTAGCTGTAATAGTAGAAGTGATAGCTTTATTAACGGCATGATATTGATGATAACCTGCCATTTTTTTAATGATTGTCTCTTCGTTAACTTCAAAAACAATGAAGTATTGGAGAATATCTAATATAGTTTTTTGATTAAAAATGCCTTTGATAATAGTTTCTAATTCTGCTTTTCCTTTAGGAGCAATATTTTCACCATCTACAGAACGCCAAGGCATAAACCGTTCCCAATCTGCGGTTAATGTTCCTACTCTGGCATAAGTTCCATCGGAAATAACGAGTATTTCGTTATAGGGAAATAAACAGGGAATATCATTTTTATAGGTTTGTAGTTGGTTAAATGCACCGTGTAAAGTGGCGTTTTCATCGGTGGGATTTTTGAGTTCAATTACAGCAATGGGTAAACCGTTAATGAAGATAACGACATCAGGAATACGGGGGTTTTTACCTGTTTCTTTAACCCGAAATTGATTAACTACTAACCAATCGTTTTGATGAATATCTGTAAAATCAATTAATTGGACTTTTTTGTATTGGGTTTCTCCATGTTGTTGGTATTCCACATCTATTCCATCTGTTAAGTATTGATGAAAGCGGCGATTGTTTTCATAAAGTATTGGTGTTTCGGTGCGGGTGATTTTTCTAATTGCGTCTTGGATAGCGTGAAAGGGAATATGGGGGTTTATGGTTTGTAAGGCATTTTGGAGGCGGTTGATGAGGATAACATCGTTATATGCTTGGCGTTCGGTTTGGGGTGCGTCGGGGGCGATTTCTGTACCATTTAAGGTAGTGTATCCGAGTTCTGATAGCCAGTCAAGGGTGGCTTGTTCAACAATGGATTCTGTGAATTTTTCTGACATATTTTCTATTATTTGATTTTATAGAGAGGGTTTAGCAGTGCTTAATGGTCTCCACTTAAGCTAAAAATAGCTTATCTGTTGGCTTCCATACCCGTCAATAAATGCCAGGGAATAAATGCCAGGGAATAAATTCCCTGTCTCATAGCTCAAGTCCGTTAAAACGGACTAATAAATTTTCCTAGTATTTAGTCATCTTTAGATGACTTTGGCTATTAGCAAGGAACTTAAGTTCCTTGCGGGATGAAGGTTTGGCTAAACCCCTACAGGATTATTCAAATATTATCAATTTGGAAATTGTGGGGATTTTGTAAGATAAAATGGTCTTTTTCTTTGAATAAATCACCTAATTTTATTTTATGGCAACTTTTTGATATGTTCCTATTGATTGATTTGTGATAATAGAATACAAAACATCTGGGTCTAAATCTGCTCCGTTTTCCCAGTAAATTGTCCCCCATTCAGGATGAACTTTGACTTGCTGAAAATAATTCAAATCTTGTAAAGAAGTGAAGATTCCTGTAAATTCTATTAGTTGGCTAATATCAATAATTCCTTGTGTTTCGTCTTCAAATTGGATATGTAGTTGATAACCTTCTAAGGGGTTGACTGATATTATATCTTTGAGCATTTTTTACTCCAAAGGTGTAATTGGTTCTAGGGGTACTTGTAGTCTGGCAAGTTCCCAGTTTTGCATGAGTTCTGTTTTGTAAATGGCTGCCCATTCTATTACTAATCCTAAGATGCGAGGGGAAATATTACCTTCTAGTATTGAGAGGGTTTCAATATCAATTATGGCTTTTTGTTGATTATAGCGGACATGAAAGTGTGGGGGCGGATGGTCGTTATAATACATGGTGATGATGATACCTAAAAAACGGCTAATTTCTGGCATGGTTCACTTAACTACATTATTCAAATATTATCTATTTGGAAATTGTGGAGATTTTGTAAAATAAAATGGTCGTTTTCTTTGATTAAATCACCTGTAAAACTAATTGGTAAACGTTGTTGATAGGCTTTAATAGCTAAGATGTAATTTTGGTTGTTTAGTTCAGTGTGAATTTTTTGTAATTTTTGAAAAACAATTCCTAAAATAGTGATTCTACCATTTAATTTGTCGAAATGAGGTGTATAAATATCCATAACAATCCCCTGGGTACTAATGTTAGGGATAATCTGTAAAAGTTCTGTTAAAATTTCTAAGTTTGTCCGATTTTCTACGGTTGCTAAGATTTCGATTATTTCCTGAATACGCTGGGTATAATCTCCGAGACTTTCTTTGTTAGGTAGTAAGATTTCAAAATCTTCTGGGGTTGCTGATTTATTCCAAATAGTGGCATGATTTAAGAATGGTTTATTTTCCTGCCATCCGTGAATTTGTAAGTAATTTTTTAGATTTTCAAGGTCTATATTTTGCAAGGTTTCTTTATCTTTGACAGTAACTTTCATGGTTGAACTCCTTGACTAATGTTGTGCATAATTGACTGGAGTGCGGTAACTGTAAATTGATGACTTTTAGATAAGGTAATGGTGACAGCAGTTTTATTTTGTGTTTCTGGCATTCCTTTTAATGATACCCAATATCCACAATATCTGATGCAAAGTTCTGCTTCTGACTGGGTTAACCAATCTTCTATTTTTTCAGGGATGACTACAACAACTAAAATTCTAGGAATGGCAAAATTATCCATTCTTAAATCATCGTAGTTTTTGAGTTTTAGGGGGTATTGAATAGAGTTATCTGTTTGGATATCCCTAGATGTACATTTTAACTGTAATTCTAAGCGTGGTGATCTAACCCGACCAGTGACACTTTTGGCAGCGATTCCCCAATCTATACTATCATCATCTATGGATGGTTTGTATAGTGAATAACCTGCTACTGTGGTTACTGCTTGTAAATAGCTGTTGCTAAATAGTTCTTTTTGCAAGTTTCTATCCATATTGTTCTAAGATAAATTATCAATTATTTTTTCTGCTTCTTTTACTCGGATTTCTCCTGACATCAATTTTGGTAATAGGGTATCTCGGATGGTGGTAAGTGTATAAGATTCTTTTTGATTGCTCTTGATTCTTGCAAATATATTAGCTACTTGATTTGTAAATTTTTTCATCAATTCGCTATCAGGAATCAAAATAGGCATAGCTTTTATAATTTTTGAATTAGTAGCTTCTGCAATAGAGGAGGTACTTCCTAACTGGTTATAATCAAATGCTTTTAAATACAAATATAAATACTCACTTGATATCTCTATTTTATTATCTAATTTAAAATGTGCGATCGCCTCATTTGTAGTCATTTCTCCATCAGTTATAGCTACACGACCAATGGTTAACTTAAAACTTAAAAGAACTGTGTGATCTGGAACAACCCGTACATTAAATCGTGTTATGGCTTCTGAAACTAAATATTCTTTCGTATCAGAAATAAATGTTCCACTTCCTCCCATATCGCGGATTGATGCCCAGCGAATATCATGGTAACTGTTTGAAAACCATTCAGATTCTTTTCTTGGTGGAGTTTTTCCAATTCCAATACTACAAATAGTTTCCGCAGGCTTATATAACCACCCCTTCGGAATCAAACCCAAAGAGGACTCCTCAAACTCATCAGGGAATAAATCAGCCGTTGCTGCATCCATACCTGCGGGTTGTCTCCCTTCCATCTTAGCTCGTACAGGGTCAAAATCCACAAACCACGACTTAAAAATTGCCCTGGCCATTGCTTCTAGGGTTTCGTTTATCTGTTGGTTCAGTTCGATTTTGTCATCAAGGGAAGAGAGGATGTGAGCGATCGCTTTTTGTTCAGAAAGTGGGGGAATGGAAATTAGAAATGATTCTATATGTCCTTTGGTAATTGATCGACGGCTTCCTCCAGAATTAAATGATTCAATATAAGTTTTTATTAAAGGATGAGTTAAATAGGAAAGAAGATATCCAGAATCACATATTTTTGGGTTAGGTCTAATAATAGAAACGTGTTGATTTACACAGGCAGGAAGAATTTCTTCTGGTACTATACAAGCACGCGAAAAAGTAACTCCATCCCCTGTTATATTAAGTAATAAGTCTCCTGGTAAGACAGATACTTTTTGAAGTTCAGTGGCGTGTTCGTCAGATATAAAGACAAGACCTTCACTATTAAAATATCTGTTAAAAACATTCTGACTTCGGATGAAAGCAAAATTTTTACGATTAAGTAAATATACTCTATCTCCGCCTCTTGGTGTTGCCCCTGAGCCTATTTTTATCGTGATATCTTTCAGTTTTACTAAATTCCATCCTATCGGAAGTGTACCAAGTGGTGCTGTATGTATTCTTGATAAGTCAACCTCCATACCCCACCCTCCATAAATTTACTTTAATCCCCCACTCTCCCAACTTACTAAACCCTGCCATAATTCCTCTCATAACTCCTCCTCAACTTCCACATTTACCGCTTCCAACTCAGCCTCCAACTGTTCAATATTTGGTTTTTAAATAACTAAATATTCAGAAAAATATCAACATCAACTTGAGCCTGTTTTAAAATACTTCGCAGTGTTCCCTCCTTAATTTCCCGATGATGAGGAATAGTTGTTTTTTGATTTGTTTCTGGATTAAACCAAATTTCATGATCTCCCTTAGCTGGGCGATAAAACTCAAAACCTAGTTTTCCTAACTTTCTCGTAACTTCTCGATCAGAAAAACCTCCTAATTTTCCCATTAAACCTCCAAAATAAGCGGATATTCAAACTGATTAGGTAAACCTTGAAAATGAAAAGAATGATTTTTTTCTTTTTCTAAATCTAATAAAACCTTAGCCACATCTGCCGCAATTTCTATAGCTTCTTGTACAGTTTTACCCTCAGCAACTAACCCCTGTAAATCATCACTGGTAGCCACAAAATACTCCTTTCCTTCCTCAATAAATTTTTCAATATTCAATCTAATTAGAGTTTGCATCTTTTGATATTCCCAAACGTGGATAATTTGATTTTAACACTATACTGTTATTGGGTTGCACTGTTGCTTACAGCGGTTTCCGCTCTTATGAGGTACATCTTAGCCCCCTCCTCGCTTGCGGGGAGGGGGTTGGGGGTGGGGTTCTTGTATCTCATAACACCGGGAAGTGCTGTAACTAAATCCTGCCATAATTTCCCTCATAACTCCTCCTCAACTTCCACATTTACCGCTTCCAACTCAGCCTCCAACTGTTCAATAGTCGGTAAACTCTCCTGCAAACTCTCTGGTAAACCCTCCCTTATTTGATAACTAGAAACACCAATAGGCTTATTCATATCTCGCAAAGAATATTCAACAATCTTCTGCTTTTTATACTTACATAAAATAATCCCAATTGTCGGCATATCATCCCGGTGTTTTAGCAACTCATCCACAGCCGAAACATAAAAACTGATCCCAAGGAATTTGTGCAACAACCTGCTGCACAAATTCAAAATCCTGGTAAGCTTCCGCAAAACTCCGCATATATTTAAGATTGCGAGATGAAAAACCTTTCATTTCCGGAAATGCTTTTCGCAAATCAGATGCTAAATTATCTATAACTTTAGCACCCCATTTTTGCTGCTGTTGCCGATTTAAAATATCCGCTCCAATTTGCCAATAAAGTAATATTAATTCGCGGTTAATAGCCAGTGCAGCCCGGACTTGTGCATTGCGGATGCGTTCTTTAAGTTCCTCAAAAAAATGATGATAATCTTCGGGAATTGATAAATTATTCACCATATATTTAATTAAATTAGAGTTTGCATTTTTTAATATTCCCCCACCTGGATAATTTGATTTTAACACTAAGTAGGTGAACATAAAAATTTAAAGGTATGTAAAGAAAAGTAAAATCTCCCAAAACCTCTTCATTCTTGCCTCTTGCCTTTTGCCTCTTGCCTCTTGCCTTGCCATAACGACAATTTTCAATGCTAACCTACTTATACTGTTGTTGGGTTGCGCTGTCGCTTAACCCAACCTACATTTATTAATATTATTCTGGTAAATTAGAGTGAACAAGTTGTGCAAATTCTTCTAACGAACTAACACTAATAGTTGATACAAATATTTGCTCTAAAAAAGATGTATCATCAATTTGATTAATGCTGGCAATCAAATTTTCAGGAATATCACCAAACCGCACCTGTAAAAGTTTGATAATATTTTTTTTCTCAGTTCTTTCTATGGTGCGTCTTTCAATGTTAGTTAACAATGGCATTTTTCGTTCCTCCTGATAGTTAGAGAATTTTTCTTCAAAACTTAATTGCAAGTCTTCAGATAAAGCCATCATTAAATCAATGACCTTATACAAATCAACAATTTCTTTACGGTTATAACCTCTTTCATAAAGTAATCTAGCTAAGTTCCATTTCCACTGTTCCCTAGCTGACAAATTGCTGTTAGTGGCTTTAGTCTTTAAATGTGCCATTACCACTATAGCAAAAATATTATTACTTTGCTCTAACTCCTCCCATTGATAATCTAGAAGCTTGACGATAGAAAAATTAAAGATTAACTGACTACTTCCGAAACAATACTGAAAAGAATTAGGTCGCCAACTTTTAGTTTCATCTCCCAGTATGGCTAAACTAATAACTGGTTTTTGATATAAATCAAAAGCTCGATAGTTGTAGATAAACATTCTTTGGGAAAATTCTTTATCATATTGACTTTGTACTTCTACATAAATTAATATCCAAATCTCTTAATTATCTAATAACCACACTTGAAACAATTTATCAGCGTGGCGTGTTTTGCTCTCCGCAGATGCGGTAATCTGTTCTAATTCTTTATCCAAAGAAATAGGGGTTTTAGTCCAATCTATTTGTTGATAGACTTGTGGATAAAAGAAGGCAAGAAATGAGTCAAAATAATCTCCTATTGCTTCCTTCCAGGTTTCATCATAAGAATACCCGGTAAGTGGGAAACTCAGCGGCTTGGCTCCCTGAGAGGGAAACGACACGGGCGGTAATAAAGGCTTTGAATCTTTTTTCATTACAAAACCTCGTGGAAAGTGGGAAACTCAGTTCCTTTAGGGACCAGAGGGAAGCGACTCAAGGGATTTTAATCCCCGTCAATCCTAAAATGCGTAATCATAGCCATCTTTGCGGTGAATAATTTTGCAGTATTTATAACTAATACCCTGAACTAATTTTGATGCGGAAATA
>JAKOGY010000177.1 GCA_028658405.1 Dolichospermum sp. ST_sed8
TCAAGAGAGCGGTAGAACCATAATTTATTTTATCAATTTATTATTAAAATGTATAATTAATTTTGCATGGGTACTTATAATATTCATAGCGCAGTTTGGCTTTAGCCATACATTGCTGTTCGTTTCCCCTGTTGGTATAATAAAACTATAGGACTTACACACTGTACAAGTTAATCATTTTATGGTTTCACCAAAATAGCTTATTTCAGGCTTCAATTAATTATATTTTTACCTATAAATTAATCGTGGGGTAGGGGGTAGAAACAGCTTGATAATTTCTACCCATAACTATTCATATGTTACTGTTTGTCCAAGTCTTCAATAAGTTGATCAACAAAATCCCTCAACCGTTGCTGCCAGTCAGGGACGGTTTTAATTTTTTCCCTGACTCCAGGTAAAACCTTAAATTGCAAGGGTGATTTATCGTAGGCTACTTTATTTTGTGGTTTAAATTTAATCCGAGGCATTACCAAATCCTAATATGTCTGATATACTAGATATCATAACACAACATTGAAGGTCGAATCAATGCTTTTATCATTCAAAACTGCACTAATTCCAAATAACCGACAGATTACAGCTTTTCGCAAGGCTTCTGGAGTCGCTAGACACGCTTACAACTGGGCAAATGCTCAAATCATAGATATTTTAGCTACTCGCAAAGAAGGCGAAAAACTTAAATTACCATCAGCGATTGACTTGCATAAAAAGTTAGTCGCCGAGGTTAAATCTGAACACGCTTGGTATTACGAAGTTAACAAAAATGTCCCACAAAAGGCGTTAACTGACTTACGGTTTAGCCATTGGTGTCAACTTAACGTAAAATCCATAGCCCGCCTGGGAATGAATTCCCAGTCTAATAGCTAAAGTCTACTAAAGTAGACTAAATATCTCGAAAATCTTGAGTCTACTTTAGTAGACTTTGGTTATTAGCCCTGAACTATGGCTTACGCCACGCTACGCTATCATTTCTGGGCGGGTGTGGAAGCAAACAGATAAGTAGGGGCGTATTGCAATACGCCCTTACTTAAGTTGACACCTATGATCACTGCTAAACCCCTACGATGAATGTGGTTTTTACAGCCATACATATTTGATATTTTTGGTCAATGCGTAAGTCCTATTATATATAATCCTCCTTAAGAATCATTAAATATCCCAGAAAATGTCAAAATTCCCGACTTCTGGCAAAAATCGGGAAAATGGACTATTAATTGTAATTGGCCGACTAAGCAGATGTCCGAGTTGCTTCTAGTAAACTGGAAAAGTAAAAGCTTGTCCGCGTCATTGCTTGTCTTTGGACTGAAAAACCATTTTTTTGCAGAATTTTGACTACATTAGCTTCACGATGTAAATAAGCGCGAGTAGCTTTACTTGGTCCAGGAAAGAAACTACCGATTTTTTTGAGAATAGTCAAGAAAAAGGTTTTAGGTGCAAAACTAAGAATAATTCTGGATTGTGCTAAAGAACATAGGTGAGAAATCATTTCATCAGCTTTGTCTTGAGGGTAATGAATGAGAACATCCAAACAAATAACGGTGTGATAATTACCACCCAAAGATTCTAAATCCTGTACCGCAAAAGAGGGATTGACAGTATTTGATAAAGCATTTACTGCTCTGTCTTGGGCTTCTGATACCATTTTGGCGGAAATGTCGCTGGCGTAAACTTTAGCACCATCTATAGCCAGAGGAATACTCAAACTACCCACACCACATCCAGCATCACAAATTGATAATGATGGTAAATTGTTGTCAGCTTTTAACCAGCCAATGACATTATCCACAGTTTGCTGATGTCCAGTGCGAATATCTAGCTGGACTTTGTTAACTTCACCATCACCATAGATGCGTTGCCACCGATCAAAACCTGTGGAGTTGAAGTATTCGCGGACTATTGTTTTATCGTCGGCTACGCTCATAAACTCAATTGCTAATTGTTCACAATTCTTAAAATTATCATTTGTCAGTGGATTCTCAGCGATAAAAATTCTTGTTGGGGTTAAATTCTTAAAAACTTACTAGCTAATTTGATCGCGTCAGCAATATCCACATCACCATCACCGTCAGCATCTAAAAATTGATTTAGTAAGGGATTCCCACCAGATTGCAAGAAACTCAAGATTAAAGGCACTAAAGTTGGTAATAATTGTTGAATCGTATTCACATCTAAGCTAGTACCCTGGGCAGCATTTTCCGCTACTTCTGCTTGAATATCGGCAGAAAATAAGGTATCTACGGATTGGGAATCGGCTGAAGTTCCCGCAAATTGATTGACAAAATCTTGCACGGCTTCACTGCCGTTAGTAGCTTGTTTTGCTTGCAAGGATGATTGTACTTGTTTACCAACTACTGATAAAATTGATTGCATGGTGGAAGAGTCTGCACCAACGCCATTACCTAATTGTTTAACTGTGGTGGCAATAGTTACTAAATTATCCAAGCCACCCGGTTGATTGGCATTACTAACCGCACCAAGAATTTGATCAAACAGTCCCATTAATTTCCTTCCTGTTGTTTTTGATATCTCTTATTATTAATAATATATCAGAATTGATGACTAAATTCAGCTAAAATATAAAAATAGCAAAACCAAGGCTATTCTATGAAAATATCAACACAACCAACAACTCAAACTTTATACGACCAAGATTATTACCTGTGGCTGAGAACAACCATTAACCAACTTCGTACAGGAAAGTTTTCTGAGGTTGATTTAGAGAATTTATTAGAAGAATTAGAAACTATGGGTAAAAGTGAGAAACGAGCAATCGAAAGTTTATTAACTAAGCTGCTTGTACATCTACTAAAACTCAAATGTTGGGATAGTGAAAGAGAACGGAATCAAGGACATTGGCTAGGGGAAATTAGGACATTTCGCAGACAGATTACAAAATCTCTTAAAGATAGTCCTAGTTTAAAACCTTACATTTTAGAAATATTTGATGAATGTTATCAAGATGCCAGAAAAGAAGCATCAGATCGTTCTCAACTTCCCATTGATATATTCCCTCTTATCCCCATTGCTTCTTTAGAACAAATTTTAGATGACTGGTTGCCAATAGAGAAAAAGGAAAGATGAAATTTTCCTTCTTTTACCCTCCAAACTTGATGCTGTTTATCATCATCTAATTGTATGAATTATATTTGATTGTTGAAAAATTTTAGGTCTTGTAGGGTGGGCATTGCCCACCAATAAGTAGGTTGATATTAAAAATTGTCGTTATGGAAAGGCAAAAGGCAATAGTGAAGAAGCTTTTGGCGATTTCACTTTTCTTCACACATTTTGGTTATCTCATGTCCACCTACTTAGTATATCTTCAAAAATCAAAGAGGAATCCTATATCACAAAAAAATGAAGGATAAAAAATTTCATCCTTCACTTTCCAGACTTGATAATTTTGATGCCTTATTTCGCAACACCTGTATGGACAGTTTTCACCCATTTGAGGCGTTTTGGTCGGAAGGACATTCGCGCTGTAGTGCTGCTCATGACTACTAACCAATGCAACATATATAAACTGCCGCGTAAGGTTTGCATAAGTAACATTAAATAGGTAGATGGTTTAAATTGTTGATCTGAACGAACGTGTTTTAAACCAGCAAACATTCCTACAACTGACATCCCCAAAGATAAACCAGTTACAGAACTTAATACAGGGGGACGATGACGAGCGATCGCCATTAATATATCTGGTACTGCTGCTGTAGGTAAGATATACATCGTTAGCATAAAGATCAGCAAATCCCAGGTTTTCTTTGTCCCCATGCGGTTTTTGAGAATGAGATCCCAGTAGTCTAAATAACGTTGATAACCACCTTCTGCCCAACGGTTACGTTGATGCCAAAGGGCTGTAGCATTGGTGACACCTTCTTCTTCTACTGGCGGATAAAAAACACATTCAATATCCCACTTATCTAGATGTAAGCGAATAGTTAAATCTAGATCATCGGTGATAGTTTCTTCATTCCAACCACCGCAACTTGCTAACGCTTGACGACGGACAAATTGACCATTACCCCGGAGTTCACCAATACCACCAATAGCAGTGCGCTGTTGTTGAAACCAAATATCCAACAACATTTCCGCCATTTGTCCCTTAGTCCAAAAATTTTCTTTAGCATTGGCGATCGCTTTCCGCATTTGTACCGCCCCTACCCGTTCTTTTTGGAACAATGGAACTATTTGTAATAGTAAATCCGGTGTAACTTGGGCATCTGCATCAAATACAGCAATAATGTCTCCCTTTGTCAGAGGTAATACTTGATTCAATGCCCCCGATTTTCCACCACTAGCATCCGGGGAACGCCTAAATACATTGAGTTGTTGATATTCCTGCTTGAGTTGGGCTAGTAATTGGGCTGTATTGTCTGTGCTATTATCATCAATAATCCAGACTTCATATTGACCATTACCGTATTGTAAATTACACAGATTCTTCACTAATCTGCCAATTACCGCTTCTTCATTCTTAGCAGCCACTAACACCGAAATAAAAGGCAAATCTCCTTCTATCTCTTGGGAATGGTGACGGGGTTTAGCAAAAATAATCCCCAAGGCATGAATACCTAGCATTGTTGTCAGTCCGAGGACAAATATCGAACCCCAAGAAACTAAATGCAGGGTAATAGTACCACTCCAGACTATAGTTAAAACTAGAGCAGCTTTGCCTCTACGCCCTTTAAATCGGGCTGGTGGTAGAGACGCGGAATCTGTCCTTACTTCTGATTCCTCATCTACTGATAGGTCAGTGAAGATAGAGTCAAGGGGATCAGAGCTTCCGTGATAAGCATCATTTTCAGGACAGGAATTCGCTGGCATAGGTTACATAATTCAAAAACATCTATGCTATATAGCTTTTATTTACAGATTAATACTTTAACAGATTCCCGGCTACCTAATTAGGCTTTGCTAAATAAGTCTTTTCGTGAGGGATAGGAGTCACCGAGTCACCGAGTCACCGAGTCAGGAGAAAGAAAGAAGAAGGAAGAAGGAAGAGAAGGCTTCAACAATGAGTCCTCAAATTTACTTGATTATTTTTAGTAAAAGTGCAAGGGTTTTAAATATCTATTGTCAATAATCTTACACTTGTTTGCTGATATAACTCTGTAAACTTTTATATATCAGCGCTTTTGCTTTCTTTCATCAAACCCTATTTAAAGTTCAATTTCTGCTCTCAATACTGTTGTATCAACTGTTGCAAGGATTTGAAAACCGAGTTTTTCACATACTCGCTGCATCCCTGAATTATCAGCTAAAATATCAGCATAGATACAGCAGATTTTTTCATTTTTACCAACTTCTAATAATCTGCCAAGTAATTCTGTCCCTAAACCTTGATCTTGAATTTTATCGCTGACCAGCATTGCAAATTCTGCCGCATTACCACCATGTATTTTACTTAACCTTCCTACCGCTAATATTTCTCTATTTTCTGTTTTTGGATTTTGGGATTCGGCAACTAAAGCCATTTCTCGATCATAGTCAATAAAGCAAATTCTAGTAAGTCTTTCATGGGTGATACGTTGACTCAATTTAATTAAGTGAAAGTAACGGAAATAAACACTTTCTTCTGATAGAGTTTTGTGAAATTCTACCATTAATAGTTCATCTTCAGGACGAATAGGACGAATAGTAATTGGTGTTCCATTTGCTAATTTCCAATCACTAATATATTGACTAGGATAGGGACGAATTGCTAATTTTGGTAATTGATTTTCTGGAACATCCGCAGAATGTAAAACTATTCTGGCATCTAAAGCAATTAATCCTCCAGGATTTACAGAAGTGGGGGGAAAAGCTAACAAGGGATTAATATCAATTTCTTTAATCCAAGGTTGTTCCACAACTAATTGACTAAATTCTACCATTAATTGTTCAAGGGCAGAAATATTAATACTTTCACGTCCTCTTACTCCTTGTAAGGCTTTATAGATTTTGGTTTGTTCCATCATCCGCCGGGCTAGGGTAGTATTGAGAGGAGGAAGTGCAATAGAACTATCTTGAAAAACTTCTACCAATTGTCCCCCAGTCCCAAATAATAATATTGGTCCAAATTGCGGATCTAAACTACTACCAATAATCAATTCATAACCGCTATTTTGCACCATTTTCTGGACAGTTACGCCTAAAAAATCTTCGGCTTTGGCTTTTTGATTTACGGATGTTTCAATATTTTGATAAGCGCGTTTTACAGCTTCAGAATTTTGCAGATTTAACTGAACACCACCAACATCAGTTTTATGAGTAAGTGTTTGAGAATGAAGTTTTAAAACCACCGGATAACCCATATTATCTGCATATTCAACTGCTTTATCTGCACTTTCAGCAATGTAAAGAGTCATTACAGGAATTCCATAAGCAGCTAATATTTCTTTAGATTCAAATTCTGTGAGAATTGTTCTTCCTGTTGATCTTGCGGCTTGAATAATATTTTCAACTATGGCACAATTGCGAGTATTAACATCACAAGTTAATGTGGATAAAACTGGAGTTTCATAAATACCGCGCAGGTTATAACTCGACTTCCACATATAACTAAATACCCGCGCTGCTGTATCAGGATAAGCATAAGTAGGAATACCTTGACTGTTAAGAATTTTTTCTCCCGTAGCCACATCAGCACCACCCATCCAACTTGCTAAAATGGGTTTATTCGACATTTGTGCGTAAGGTTTTAATTGTTCAGCAATTTGGGTAGGATCTGTCATGGCTTGGGGTGTTAAAATCACTAATAAACCATCACTATTCGGATCTTTTGCGGCAATTTCTAAGGCTTTTGTATAACGTTGAGGATCAGCATCTCCTAAAATATCAATAGGATTATTATGACTCCATTGAGGTGGTAAAATCTCATTGAGAGAAGTCATTATTTCTGGAGAAATAGCAGCCAGTTCTCCCCCACTTTCAATTAATGTATCTGTGGCTAAAACTCCTGGACCGCCAGCATTAGTTAAAATAGTTAATTTTGGTCCTTTTGGTCGAGGTTGTTTTGCTAATACTTCTGACATATCAAATAAATCAGAAATACTATTTACTCGTAATACTCCACAACGGCGAAAAGCTGCATTTAAAACAGCATCACTTCCTGCTAATGATCCTGTATGAGATGCGGCTGCTTTGGCTGCGGCTGGGGTGCGACCGGCTTTAATAACGATTATCGGTTTTGTTAATGCTACTTCTCGCGCTGCGGAAAGAAAAGAACGGGCATCCCCAATGGATTCCATATAAATTACAATACTTTTTGTATGGGGATCATCACCAAGATAATAAATTAAATCTCCCCAACCAATATCTAACATTGAACCAATAGAAATAAAGGCACTAAAACCAACTTTTTCTTGTAAACTCCAGTCCAGAATAGATGTACATAAAGCTCCACTTTGGCTGATAAAACCGACGTTTCCCGGAAGTGCCATTCTATTTGCAAAGGTAGCATTTAAGCCTGTACAGGGATTCATTACTCCTAAACAATTAGGTCCGATAATTCTAATTTTTCCTCGGTGTGCTTGTTGGAGTATTTCCTGTTCTAAAGCTATACCTTTTTCACCAACTTCTTTAAATCCGGCAGAAATAATAATTGCGCCTTTAATTCCCGCATCAACGCAATCAGAAATGATCTTTGGTACGGTTTGTGCTGGCGTGGCTATCACTGCTAAATCTATTTTTTCAGGAACATCAAATATCGTAGGATAGGCGATTATTCCTAATATACTATGATGATGAGGATTAATGGGAAAAACTGTGCCTCCAAAGGGATTAGTAATTAAGTTCCAAAGTAGAGTTCTTCCCACACTTCCGGGTTTTTCAGTAGCACCAATTACAGCTACAGTTTTAGGCTGAAAGATAGCATCTAACGGGTTGATTTTCTGTGCTTGTAAGATATTGAAAGCTTGATTACTGCTACTTTCTATAAATGCTGACATAACCACTCCTGGATCATTTGTCGATGATTACTATGATCTATTCTCTATTTTTCAGGCAAATTACATCTATAAATAGTTACATTTATGGAGAAGTTCTCTAATTTTAAATATGGCAATTTGTATACCTTTTTCTGCTATGGGTGAGATGCGATCGCCTAATTCAAAGTTTACACCTGGAACTGTGACTAACCAAGCTGGAAGAGAATGACCATAGAGCATTTGAGATAGCGCAAGTAGCGATCGCGGATTACTGATATGGGTATTAATAGTATTCAACTCAGATGGTAATAATGATTGTACCTGCACCTCCTTAAATTGGGAATTAATACAGGCATCAACAAAAATTGCTAAGTCAGTATTTGCCAAAGGTTCAGCTAATTCTGGTGTTAATTGATGGACTGCAAGAGATGTTAAATTAGGTAAATCCCAGGATTTAATAGTATTTGCTATCAACTGACCAATGGCATCATCACTACGTAAATCATTACCATAACCTATGACTATTGCAGTTTTCATGAATTTTTCAGCAGTAGCTTGTTTCAACTATTGTATAAAACCGTGTTGTTTGTAGTTGCTTATCCTATTGACTTGCTGTAATTAGTTTTTCTACTATTTAAACTAACCGTGAGATTTAGCGGGACTAATCAAAGTTAAGGATATTTCCACAATGTCTAATATATTAATCACAGATATACCTGTATTCACAGATATAGCTATTGAACAACAAGAAAATATAGTAGGTGGTGTGACTATACCTGGCATAACAAATCCTGTACCCAGTTATATTCTTCTAAACCCAATAGTAAGTAATTTTTTAGGCGGACTCGATTTTAATCTTGTTGACGTGGAAAACTACTTAAATAATGCGGGATTAGATATAAAATTGCCCACTGATTTAAGATTGTAAGCCCCTGAATAAACTGTATCACTATACTATGTTTCTTGTGATATATATGCAGGAAAATATTGTATAGTGATTCTTGCTGTTTACACCCCCAGTAGTTTTAGAAGTTTGTAATTTAGAAGATTTGCAAAAACATCAGGTAATTCGTAATTTAAAAAACTTCTTAATTTTTGCGAACTCTGCCGTTAGTTAAAATTCATCATGTCCCCAAATTCTTCCATCATTTTTTCCATCAATTCTTCCATCATATCCTGCTGCATAGAACGGAGACTTTCTGGACCAGCAAGAAATTCCTTAATAGTGATTTTTTTATCTTTAAAATCCTTGACAAAATCACGAATCTCAGCAACTATCTTAGTTTGAGATTGGATAGTTTCTAGCATGAGTTCAACAGCATCAATTCCTTGTTTAGCCGCTTTTTTGTAATTAGCAACCATTGAACCTTCTGGGGTATTTTTTGCTGACTTTAGTTCCTGCTTCAATTTATCATACTGATTTTTGAGAATTTGATTTTGTTGTTCTATATTTTTACATCTGCGAGTTAAATCATCTTCGCTATTATTATCAATTATTTCTCCTAATTCATGCTGACGTTCGATTTCTAAAAGTCTTGCTAAATCTCCTTCTTGGTAAGCTTTATTAATTTCTTTCATAATTTCTGTATGGGACATTTGCGTTTCATTATCTTTAACCTTATCAGGGTGAAAAATTTCTGCTAACCGCAAAAATGTCTGCCGCACTTTTTTTGAATCATCTGCTCTACCTCCATGGGTAGATTCTGAATCTTGTTGTGCTTCCCAAAATTGCCGACGACGTTGATGATTTTCTTGATCTTCATGTTCTTCAAATAGTTCATCTAATTCTTCATCATTATCTTCGTCATCTTTATCAATTGGTTTATAACTAATGATTTCTGCCATTTGTAGGCTTCTGTACAGCGATTCTATATTTCTTTGGGTTTGTTTTCCCAACTTTCTTGCAGTTAAAATTTCGGCAAATAAAGTATGAATTTCTGCATCTAATTCTGCCATTGTTTTCATATTAGGACTGACTTTATGAAATACCTCTGTCGCTAAAGAACGCATTTTTTCGACAAAGTTATTTAGTTCTGTCCGCTTTTTTTTAATCTGCTTTAATAGAGATTGGTGTTCTTTCTCTAAACCATCTAGCTGAAGGTGTAAATCAGATAATGCTAGAGGAGTAACTGTAGTTGAGGATGTTGTTTTTGTTTTGCGTGCCATAGCAGATGCAGTTAAGTTTGGGGTTGATAAAAGAATACAAATACTAAATTTTTTAGGTATAACCGCAGATAGCGTTTAGTTCTGACAAATGGGATCAATTAATATTATATTTTAAATATTGATGTTTATCCAAAATTATTAATTAAATTAACTGGCTATAATTACTCAACTCAAATCCCTTCATAGTCAACAATTCCCTCACTCGCTGACTCAACAAAGCCGCTAATTCTACCTCACCACCGTTATTTATGTCCGTATTAACTAAATCAGGATGAGCATAAATTTCTACTAATTCGGCTTCTATTTGCGGTATTAAACCTAGTAAATATTTTTCACTTATGTCACCAGTTTGTAACAATCCATAAACCCTATCAGCAAATTTAATATTGTGCGCTTTTAATAAACCCTCTCCATAACGACGTAATTGTCCAAATACAATAGACCAAACTATTTTAATTAGTAAATTGCGTTTATTAATTTTTAGATTTTTACTTAATTCTTCCGAAGGTAAACGCATGAATTTAATCTTAAATTCTGCGGCAAGTTCTGTTAAAATATTTAAAATCACAGGATGCACATGAAGGTGTAAATGTCCATCAATATGAGAGAGATTTAAACCAGAATCACGAAACTTTGCTAATTGAGCATATATTTCTAACCGCAATTCTGCACGGGTAGCTTGATTAAATTGATAACTTAATCCTGCTTGGGTGGGATTATTAGAGAAATTACCTTGAGAGTCTACTAGGTTGGGAATTTGTGCAGGTGGTAAAACCGACTTACCGCAAACCAAAACCAAATGTAAACCCACTGCTAAATGAGGATGATTTTTTGCCAAAGCGATCGCCTCTTGTGCAGCATCACCACTTACCATTAAACTAGTGCTAGTTAAAATCCCTTCCTCATGGGCTTTAATAATCGCTGCATTTACACTACTGGAAACACCAAAATCATCAGCATTAATAATTAAATTGGGCATAGGTAACAAGTGATTGGGATTAAAAATGTCTGAATCAGGATATCCACCGATTTAAGGATTAACAGGATTAATTAGAAAATTCTCAGGAGATAATTAAATTCAATCCTGAACATCCTTAAATCCTGTAAATCCTGATTCAGACAATTAATGGATTAAAGGATTAACAGGATTAATTAGGAAATTTTCAGGAGATAATTAAATTCAATCCTGAACATCCTTAAATCCTGTAAATCCT
>JAKOGY010000178.1 GCA_028658405.1 Dolichospermum sp. ST_sed8
AGCATCTTGCTCCCTGCTGTTAAGTAGCGAGCAAGATGCTCGCATTACTTCAGGTTTTCAAAATGGATGAGGTTTGTCCTGAATCATTAGGTTTTATAGACTACCAAAATTAAAAATCCTCCTCCCAATTACAATAATGCTGAAAATTATTATTAATCAACAATCGAGAGTATTTATTTGAGTTTCTTCAAAAGCAACGAATTGAAAAAATACTCACACAATATGTTGAAAAATAATTTTCAGCAAATCTCCCTGAGAAAAAGGTTTTTCTAAATAACCATTAGCTCTCACAAACTTGGCTTTTGCTCTATCTCTCAATCTCATTCTTTCTGTCATCAAAATTACAGGAATATTTTGATAATGGGTGTGCTTCCGTAATAAAGAACAGATTTCAAACCCATCTAAATTTGGCATTGCTATATTTAGTAAAATGATATCAGGTTGCACGCGCAAAATTTCCATTAAAGCTTGGGAAGAATCCATAAATTTAATTACAGAAAATATTTGCTCATCTAAAAAATCTTCCACAGCATTTAATATGCTATAATCATCGTCTACACCCAAAATACTGTATTTCTTCCTCTCTCTAACTTGAGGGTTATTTGGCTGATTTATATTTGGTTCAGAATCAACTTGATCAGCATTACTTCCGGGTAATTGTTCCTGATTTTTCTTATGTGAATGCGACTGATGATCATTTTCAAAATTCAAATTTTCCTGAACATCAACCTTTACCCCTGATTGACATTTTTCCACGAGAGTTCTTAAATTCAAATGACAAAATTTAGGGAGATCATCTAAAAAAGTATTAGGAACAAATTCATAACTGCCATATTCTAACTTCAGTAATGATTGTAAAACCTCCAGTGCTAATTGCTCAATTAGTAAAGCAGCCTGAAAGTGACTAATATATTTTTGATTAACTAACCAACAAATTGCTAAATAATCTGGATTTGGGATTGACTGATTTTCAATATCCTGTTCAAAAATCATCCGTACCTGTTCATTGATACCCATAGGAAGAGTAGAAATTTGCTGACTCAATTGCTGTAAATTCCGGTAAAGAGGTTCAAACATTTCCTCAGAGTAACCAGCGTAAATTAGCTTACCCTGATCCATATATATTGACCATGCACCCGACTCACTGAATACTTGGAAACAACCAGTAAAGGAATTATTAGTAATCTTCTTTAACAAATTAATTGGTTGTATCTTTTGGAAAAATCTATATCTACTAATAGGAATTGTATTCATACTCCGAGATTGATCATTAAAATTTTCTCTCATAATCAGTTAATTACTGGATTTTACAAACGGTTTAAATTCTGATTTTAGAATGCTTAACTTTTAGGTTACTATAGATTTTTTACAAGAAATAAAAAAGTATGTTAAACCGATTGTAAAAAAATGAAGTAGAGAGATTTTCCCAAAAAGTCTCTAAGAGGGGAATTAGAGTCAAAGTCCCCCTTTTTAAGGGGGATTTAGGGGGATCTGAAAATATGTGATCCACCATAAGAGACTTTTAAAACATCCTCTAGTTTTTCATCTCAATGTTTCTTAAATCACCCAATACTTAATCGTGTCTGCAATTAATATCCAAGTTCCAGAAAATACTGATCGCCTAGATCGCTATTTATCCCAAGAGTTATCAGATTTATCCCGAGCGCGCATCCAGCAATTAATCCAACAGGGCTGTGTTCAAATCAATGATACAGTTTGCACATCTAAGAAGATTAATCTAAAAACAGGCGATCGCATTACCCTAGAAATTCCCGCAATTCAACCTTTAGCACTAATTGCAGAAGATATTCCCCTAGACATTCTTTATGAAGACGACGAGTTAATTATTCTCAACAAACCCGCTGGTTTAGTAGTCCACCCCGCACCAGGCCATCCGGATGGAACTTTAGTTAATGCTTTATTGGCACATTGTCCCAACTTACCGGGAATAGGTGGGGTTCAACGTCCGGGAATTGTCCACCGTTTAGACAAAGATACAACGGGAGCAATTGTTATTGCCAAAACAGACCGAGCCTATCAACACTTACAAGCACAAATACAAGCAAAAACCGCTAGAAGAGAATATTTAGGCTTAATTTACGGAGTTCCCAAAATGGAAACTGGGAGCATAAACTTACCCATTGGTCGCAATCCCCAAGACCGCAAAAAAATGGACATTGTTTCTGTAGAAGAGGGTGGACGCGCTGCAATTACTCATTGGCAAGTAAAAGAAAGATTTGGCAACTACACATTAATGCATTTCCAACTAGAAACAGGCCGTACCCATCAAATTCGTGTCCACAGTGCCAAAATCGGTCATCCCATCGTTGGTGACCCCATTTATAGTTCTGCTCATTCCGTCGGCGTAAATTTGCCAGGACAAGCATTACACGCTTGGAAACTCCAGTTACAACATCCCGTCTCTGGTGACTTAGTGGAAGTGACCGCACCCCTTCCCCGCAGCTTGACAACTTTACTAGAAGTATTGCGTCGTCGGAGTGGTATTTATTAAGAATTTATGAAAAAATAGCGATTTACTGTCAATTTGTGAATATAGCCTTTTGAGTATTTATATCCCCCTAGGGGGAAAAAAATAGAAAATTTTTAAAATATTTAGAAATGTAAATTTAATATTCCTTAACAAAATTCAGCTAAATTATATACGACACAAAGCGGCTATAATCTATTTATAGCAAGAGGTTTCCAGAAAATTAAAACAATCTTTAGCTGCTTAATATTGCGGTTTCTTTCAAAGAATGTAAAGTTGTATAACACAAACATCAAGTTTTTCTTGGCTACAGAGCTTGTCTGTAAAGGATTTAAGGCTTCTCTTGAGTGATCATTTGATATATTCATAATTTGTAACAAATAAAGGCTCTATGGCATTGTATAAACATAAACTGTAGGGGTTAAACAACAGAAGAAAGTTGAAAAAGCGGGCAATTCATTAAGTTTGCCGGTTTCTCATAAAATTCCCCTCTGACTCTCATAATTTCTGGTTTGAAAACTGTAGACTAGTAAATGAGAGAATAAATTGAGAAACGCTTTGATTTGACTCTGTTGCAAATCAATCCGAATTAGTTTTAATTTAGAGATCTCTCAACTAAGTAATTTAGGAGATTAGAATCCATGACATTAGATGTATTTTCCAAAGTTGTTTCCCAAGCTGACGCTAGAGGCGAATTCCTCAGCACCGAACAACTAGATGCTTTAACCGCAGTTGTAGCTTCCGGCAACAAGCGTTTAGATGCTGTTAACCGCATTACAAGTAACGCTTCCGCTATCGTTACCAACGCTGCTCGTTCTTTGTTTGCAGAACAACCAAACTTGATCGCTCCTGGTGGAAACGCTTACACCAACCGTCGGATGGCTGCTTGCTTACGCGACATGGAAATCATCCTCCGCTATGTAACCTACGCAGCGATCGCTGGTGATGCTAGTGTTCTTGATGACCGTTGCTTAAATGGTTTGCGCGAAACATACCAAGCTTTGGGTACTCCTGGTAGTTCCGTAGCAGTTGGTGTTGGCAAAATGAAAGAAGCAGCAATCGGTATCGTTAACGATCCTAACGGTATCACCAAAGGTGATTGCAGTTCTTTGGTTTCTGAAATTGCCAGCTACTTCGACCGCGCTGCGGCTGCTGTTGCCTAACAATTCGTGACAAATTAGCTCGAATCTCAATTGAGCTTTTCCCATAGCCTGCGTGGCGTAGCCATACAAAACAAGCAAGAAACTATCTAGGAGATTTTCACCAATGAAAACACCAATTACCGAAGCAATCGCATCTGCTGATACCCAAGGACGCTTTTTAAGCAACACCGAATTACAAGCAGTTAATGGTCGTCTAGTTCGTGCCGCTGCCAGCATGGAAGCTGCTCGTGGTTTGACAGCTAACGCTCAAAAATTAATTGATGGTGCTACCAGCGCCGTATACAGCAAATTCCCTTACACCACCTCCACACCAGGCAATCAATTTGCATCTGATGCTCGTGGTAAATCCAAGTGCGCTCGTGACGTTGGTCACTACCTACGCATCATTACCTATAGCCTAGTTGCTGGTGGAACAGGTCCTTTGGACGAGTTCTTGATTGCTGGTTTGACTGAAATCAACGGCGCGTTTGATTTGTCTCCTAGCTGGTACGTAGAAGCTTTGAAATCTATCAAAGCTAGTCATGGTTTGAGCGGTCAAGCTGCTAACGAAGCTAACACCTACATTGACTACGCAATCAACGCTCTTAGCTAGATAGCGTCATGCCCGGAGAGGGATACAATTGTTAGATGGAGTTACCCCTCAAGGGGTTCGCCAGTCGTTCATGGGGAGTCACTGCGTAAGTTGGAAAATATTCCGACGGGAAATTAAGTGGCGTTAAAATCTCCAAGATCACTCTGGTTCACCTAGCAATTGGATCTGGCTCCGGGCATCGTTTTATCTCCAGATAACTAAAGTTGTTAATCAGAGCGTGAAAATCACTTTTTCAGGTGGTTTTGGATGGAAATGAAAACAATAAAGGGGAAAAAACATGGCAATTACAGCAGCAGCATCCAGACTAGGCACAGAGCCTTTTAGTGACGCCCGCAGAGTTGAACTGCGCCCTAACCCCAGCCGCGAAGAAGTCGAAGCGGTAATTCGTGCTGTTTATCGGCACGTTTTGGGAAATGACTATATATTGGCATCAGATCGCCTGATTAGTGCAGAATCACTTCTGCGCGATGGCAATCTAAGCGTGCGGGAGTTTGTTCGCAGCGTCGCCAAATCAGAACTCTACAAAGCTAAATTCTTCTACAACAGTTTCCAAACTCGGTTAATTGAACTCAACTATAAACATTTGTTGGGTCGCGCACCATACAATGAGTCTGAAGTAACTTATCACTTAGACTTATATATTAACCAAGGTTACGAAGCAGAAATTGACTCCTACATTGATTCTGAAGAATATCAAAACAGCTTTGGTGACAACGTAGTTCCTTACTATCGCGGTTTTGATTCGCAAACAGGACAAAGTACAGCCGGTTTTACCCGGATGTTCCGTTTATATCGTGGTTATGCTAACAGCGATACTGCTCAAGTCGAAGGTGATAAATCTCGTTTAGCGCGGGAATTAGCTAGTAATAAAACTTCCTCAGTTGTTGGAGCATCTGGTAGTAACGATAATTGGGGTTTCCGTGTATCTGCGGATAACGCTCCTAAGCAAAATCTAGGTAATGCTGTAGGAGAATCAAATCGCACTTATCGAGTTGAAGTTACAGGTATTCGCAATCCAGGATACCCTAGCGTCCGCCGTAGTAGCACAGTATTTATTGTCCCTTACGAGCGCCTTTCTGAAAAAATTCAGCAAATTAACCGAGTTGGTGGCAAAATTGTCAGCGTAATTTCCACGTAAGATCCGGTGCTGTTCACCGACAAAACTCATCATAGGAGATATAGAAGTAATGTTCGGTCAAACCACACTTGGTGCTGGTAGTGTTTCTTCATCTGCAAGCCGCATATTTCGTTACGAAGTTGTCGGCTTAACACAGAACCAAGAAACCGACAAAAATAAATTCGACATTCGCCGCAGCGGTAGCATATTTATTAACGTCCCCTATAAGCGGATGAATGAAGAAATGCGCCGGATTACCCGTCTAGGTGGCAGAATCGTCAAAATTGAACCTTTGACTGTAGCAGAATAAGCATAACGCCCTGGCAATGATAGAAACCAGTGGAGAAGAATATTCTGTAGAGAATGCACCAAATCTGACACCAGAGATAGCGATCGCTAACCTGCAATCATCAGATTTAAGTCTCCGCTATTATGCTGCTTGGTGGTTGGGTAAGTTCCGGATCAGTCAGCCAGAAGCCATTGACGCACTCATTGCAGCGTTAGAGGATGAAGCCGACAGAACAGAACTAGGTGGTTATCCCTTACGGCGTAATGCCGCGAGGGCGCTTGGTAAATTAGGCAACTTAAAAGCCGGACCAGGTTTAATTAAGTGTTTAGAATGTGCTGATTTTTATGTCCGCGAAGCAGCAGCCCAATCTCTAGCTATGCTCCGGGATAGAACAGCATTACCAGCCCTGATTAAACTGCTAGATGGGGGAGTTGCCAATGCCGTCCAAGTCCCTGGTTTTCCCCACCTTGCCCAACCCTATACAGCAGTATTAGAAGCCTTGGGAGCTATGGGTGCAACTGAAACTATTTCCCTTGTTCAGCCTTTTCTCCAGCATTCAGTTCCTCGATTGCAATGCTCCGCAGCGAGAGCCATGTACCAACTGACACAAGACTCTACTTATGGTGAGTTATTAGTGAAAACCTTGGCAACAGGTGATTTGAAAATGCGTCGCGTTGTGTTAGGAGACTTGGGAGCAATTGGGTATTTAGGCGCGGCCGAAGCGATCGCCTTTGCACAAGTAGAAAATAGCTTTAAACTTATTGCTTTGAAAGGATTATTAGAGTATCAACTGCCAAAACAGTCTGATACTTTTGGTATATCTGAACAAGCTATCCGAGTAATGAATCTCATGGATTCGCTTTTGTAGTCATTAGTCATTAGTCATTAGTCATTAGTCATTAGTTATTAGTCATTAGTCATTAGTCATTAGTTATTAGTCATTTGTAAAACTACTGACAACTGACAACTGACCACTGACAACTGACCACTGACAACTGACCACTGACAACTGACCACGGAAAAATGGATGAACTAATTCGGGCTATTAGCGCAGCAGAAACACCTTCCCAAATGGTGACAGCGGTCAAAAATCTGGCAGCAGTCAGAGATCCATTGGCAATTCCCACCTTAATTGCCGTCTTTGGTTATAACAATCCAGAAGCGGCAATAGTAGCAGCAGCAGGATTGACAGAGTTGGGAGAAATAGCAGTCCCACAATTGCTAGACCAAATTGATGATTATAACTATGGCGCACGGGCTTATTCCATTCGCACACTAGCTGCGATCGCAGATCCCCGGGCTTTGGATATTCTCATCACTACTACATTGACTGACTTTGCCCCCAGTGTTCGCCGTGCTGCTGCCAAGGGACTAGGAAAATTACAATGGCACAAATTAGAAATTTCTGAAGCTGAAATAGCTATTAACCAGGCCTTAGAAACACTTCTGTTTATCTGCGAAGATACAGATTGGTCAATTCGTTATGCTGCTATTGTTGGGTTACAAGCCTTAGCAAAAATAGCGATTGTGCAAGCGTCTATTTCGGCTAAATTTAAATTAATACTGACTAACGACACAGAAAAAGCAGTTCGCGCTCGCGTTCAGTTGGCCTTAGGTCAGTAAACTGATTTATATACCATATAACAAGGTAAAAGTAAAGATGTCAATACCACTACTAGAATATGCGCCCAAAACGCAAAACCAGCGAGTAGAAGGTTATGAAGTTCCTAACGAAGACACTCCCACCATTTATCGTTTAGATCGTGCTACCTCAGATCAAGATATTGATAGCATCATCTGGGCTGCATACCGACAAATTTTCAGCGAGCATCTGATTTTAGACAGCTATAAGCAAACCGCTTTAGAATCACAACTGCGAAATCGGGCGATTACCCTCCGCGACTTTATCCGGGGTTTAGGCAAATCAGACGTTTACCGGACCCAAGTAGCGGATACAAATACCAATTATCGCTTAGTTGATATCACCTTAAAACGGTTCTTAGGCCGGGCTGCTTACAACAAAGCTGAAGAAATCGCTTGGTCAATTGTTATTGCTACCAAAGGTTTGCACGGTTTTATAGATGATTTATTGGCATTAGATGAGTATATAGATAACTTTGGTAATGACATCGTACCTTACCAACGTCGTCGTTTTGGCGATCGCCCTTTCAACCTAGTTAACCCTCGTTATGGTGCTGACTGGCGCGATACTCAAAACATTCGTGGTATAGCTGGTAGTTCCTACTACAGCATCCGCACATCAGGACAACTGACCACAGCAGATATCCGTCGGGCAATTCCTGGCAACTTCTTCGTTATGGCTGGATCAATTATTACCAACGAAGTTAACTACCAACGCAGTTTAGCTACCGCCCAATCTTACGTTAGTAATACAGAAATCCCTGATACTAGCAGAGATAGTGTTGAACAACCCACCATTAAACCTGTAGCAGTTTCCTTACCTTACCGTTACATTCCTGCGATCGCCAAAAATTAATATTGGGAATAGGCAAAAGGCAATAATTATTACCAATTACCAATTACCAATTACCAATTACCACTAACAAACATGACAATACCTTTACTAGAATACAAACCCAGTTCTCAAAACCAACGTGTTGCTGGTTATGAAGTTGCCAACGAAGATACACCCACAATTTATCGCATTGAAGATTGTGCTTCTGGTGGAGAAATAGAAGAATTAATTTGGGCGGCTTATCGGCAACTTTTCAGCGAACACGTAATTCTCAAATTTTACCGTCAAGTTCATTTAGAATCCCAGGTAAAAAACAAAGCCATTACCGTTCGTGATTTCATTCGGGGTTTAGCTAAATCTGAAGCTTTCCAAAGTTTGGTAATTCAGAGTAATTCCAACTACAGATTAGTAGAAATTGGACTAAAACGGTTATTAGGTCGCGCACCTTACAACAAAGAAGAAGAAATCGCTTGGTCAATTGTGATTGCTACCAAAGGTTGGGGTGGTTTTGTTGATGCTTTGCTAGATTCTGAAGAATATCAAAGCAACTTTGGCGAAAATATCGTTCCTTACCAAAGACGACGTTATAAAGATAGACCCTTTAATTTGGTAACACCACGATACAGCGACTACTGGCGCGACCAACTAGAAGAAGCTCGTTATAAATGGGGCGACATCAAAAACTTTTTGGATATGGCAAATTCCATTAAAATTAAAACACTGACCCCTATACCAGTTAGCACTGCCAATATCCCAATTCCTAACAGTACAAGGGAAACTACATCAACAGGTATTCCTGTTTCTATTAGTCCTAGTGCTGGGTTTCCTGGACGCTAAATAGTTTTTTAACTATAGGACTAATATTTGATTTTTGAAATATCCGTAGGGTGGGCAATGCCCACCAGCTAAAAGTTTTGATGAGCAATGCCCACCAGCTAAAAGTTTTGATGAGCAATGCCCACCTCACACTACTTAAAATTTTTCAAATATCATTTATGATCACTATAGCTGGGGAATTTCGGTGGCAAAATTCATAAAGTTTGGATTTTTTTAAGGATTTTAATTTTAGTTAGTTTGCTAAGTATTACGACATTTTAAGAGGCCAAATTTACCAAAAGGCAGGTTCTTTAAAATGGCAATTCCTTTACTTGAATACAAACCTACAACTCAAAACCAACGAGTTAGCAGCTTTGGCACGGCAGATATTAACGAAGACAATCCTTATATCTACCGCATTGAAAATGCCAACTCTCCCAGCGAAATTGATCAACTAATTTGGGCAGCCTATCGCCAAATTTTCAACGAACAGGAGATTCTCAAATTTAACCGCCAAATTACCTTAGAAACTCAACTCAAAAATAGGTCAATTACGGTTAAAGACTTCATTCGCGGTTTGGCCAAATCAGAGCGATTTTATCAGCTAGTTGTGACACCTAATAACAACTGCCGGTTGGTAGAAATGGTCTTAAAAAGGATCTTAGGTCGTTCTCCCTACAATGAGCAGGAAAAAATTGCCTGGTCAATTCAAATTGCTACTCTGGGCTGGGGAAAATTTGTGGATGTTCTAATTGATAGTGTCGAGTACGAACAAGCATTTGGCGAGTATACCGTACCCTATCAACGCAAACGCATGACCACAGACCGACCTATCAGCTTTACCCCTCGTTATGGTGCTGATTACCGTGACCGAGCAGGTATTGTCCAAAAAGGTCGGTATATTAATCAATGGAATGGGTTTTTCTATCCAGGCTCAGGGCAAAATGTTGATTGGGGGGCGTTGTCTGCTGTATTACTAGTAATAACCGCAGGCATCACCTTCTTATTTATCCTCAATTGGTTAGGAATTAATCCTATTTACTAACCTTCTGGGAAGACAATCAGGCAATACTTTTCGGTTAAGGGGAAAAGGGTAAGGGGTAAGAAGAATATTCCCTATTCCCTATTCCCTAATTCATCTTTGTTTAATTTGATCATAAAAGGAGAAAAATAATATGGCATTGCCATTACTTCAATACAATCCCAGCAGTCAAAATCACCGGGTAGGCAGCTTTGGCGTTGCTGACCAAAATGAAGATACACCTTATATCTATCGGATTGAAGATGTTAGTTCTTACACTGACATAACAAACATCATTTGGGCTGCTTATCGCCAAGTTTTTAGCGAGCATGAAATTCTCAAATTTAACCGTCAAGGGACTTTAGAATCTCAACTCAAAAACGGTTCTTTGTCAGTTCGTGACTTTATCCGGGGTTTAGCTAAATCTGAAGCTTTCTATCGTTTAGTTGTCTCTGTTAACAACAACTACCGTTTGGTAGATATCACCCTCAAACGTTTATTGGGTCGTTGTGCTTACAATAAAAAAGAAGAAATTGCTTGGTCAATTGTCATTGGTACAAAAGGCTTTAGTGGTTTTGTTGATGCTTTAATTGACAGCGAAGAGTATAACCAAAACTTTGGTGAAAATACTGTTCCTTACCAACGTAAGCGGTTTGTAGATCGTCCCTTTAACTTGGTAACACCTCGTTATGGTTCAGACTTCCAAGAAACAGCCGGTACAGTTAAAACCGACTGGCGCTTTACCTTGGAAAACTTCTACAGTGCTAAAGCTAAAGAAAAGCGCATGGCAGAAGGAGATCCTCGCAAGTTTGCAACTATGGCAGCTTCTGTTTCTGGTCAAGGTAACTACGCTCAAAAGTTATCTTCTTTTGATATTGATTACCTAAATGCTGTTCCTTATCGTGGCAGACGCTAGTACCGCTTTCTTATGAATTTAGAATTTAGAATTTAGAATGAATACAGCATAAGGTTTTCACGGATTCTAAATGGTTCATTAACTTACGCCGTACTGTACTAGTACACTACGGCGTAAATAAACCAACCATGATAAATCTCCCAAAAGCCTATACTGTATTCGTTTTGACTTTTG
>JAKOGY010000179.1 GCA_028658405.1 Dolichospermum sp. ST_sed8
TCATCTCTGTAATTTCCCTCTGGAACAGTTTGGGGTGCGGAATGTGGGTTATATGGAAAGTCGTCGTGAACACTTATGGCATTTGCTACAGATGGGGATGACTTCGACTTCGGTTCCTGGTGGGATTGTGGATTTATCGCCGGGGGTAAAGTCTACTGTTGCACCTGTTTCTACTGCTACTGCTAAATCTACTCGGAAAAAACGTTCTGAGAAGGAGACGGTACAGGCTAATACTCCTATTCCTACTTCAGAAGCAATAGCTAGTAGCCCAGAACCTAAGAAGAGGCAATCTCGGAAAAAGAAGGAATCTCCTGTGGTAGTAACGGAAACTACACAGAACACCCAAGAAATGACGCAGGATACACCCAGTTCTTTGGTTGAGACAGCAGAAGTGCAAACCCCGCCTAAGAAGAGACAAACTCGCAAAAAGAAGGATACTGCTGTAGTTTCAGAGGAAATGCCGCAAGATACACAAAGTTCTGAGCCTGTGGAGGTGTCTTTAACAACTGAGCTATCTCCCGTTGAAGCAGTTCCCAAGAAAAATGCTCGTAGGAGTGTTGGGCAACGCAAGCCACAACGAGATAAGGTTGGGGAGTAGTTACAAAATTTACAATCTTTTGCTCAATAGAGTAATGAATTGATTCAGAGCTTTTTGGGTTGTTTTGTATCCTGGGGCTTGCTTACCTAATTTTAGTTCCTGTAATACTTGGTCACGTAAAGCTTCAAGTTCTTTCATGTTGGGCAGTGTCGGTGTATGCGTTTCCACAATTGAAGGTTGTTGATCTTGATTCTTATCTTTCCGTATATTACACGGAAAAGTGTCTGTTTTTTCCTATGTATTACTTGGAAAAAGGAATTTTCTACTTTCACATTTTTTTGAAGCATAAAATGGACATCGGCTTTGTGAAGCATAAAGTGAGCCAAAAGCTTATTTTATGCTTCAAGTCACAAACACTGAGATTAATATCTAAATTATGACACTTACTACTAAAGTATTATCGGGTTTAATGGGTGTATGCGTGGGTGATGCAAAAAACAAAATATTATTGATTTAGCAGATCGTTTTGCAGCAGTTTTATCCAGTGGTGGTTAGAGTAGTGAACTACTCCAACCAGCAAATACCGACATTACCTTTAGATTAAAGACAAAGAATAGACTTGTCCATCAATCAATAGTCGCGTAATCCCTTTAGCTTGTAAATGGCTACTAGCCTTATGGAGCATTTGACTATCAGGAACTTTGATCACGCGATCGCGCTTAGTAGAAAAGCGTTTAGCTACGCGATGGTTATCAAAAATCGGCAGGGTTTTCTGTTGATTTTCCAGACTCGGAATTAAACCTAAATCACCAAAATCCTTGAGTGGCCGGGTAATTAACTCCGCAGAACGATCAATTACCAAGTAGCAGGTTTTCGGTAAATTAGCAACCGACAATGGTAAAACCTGAACAGATGCTTCCCCATTTGAGCGTCTAGTAACTAGGGGTTTTGGTGCTTCATAGTCTTCATCCTCAAAGTCCTCCTCATCCTCATACAAATCATCATCCAAATCGTCATCTTCTAAATCATCAGGTTCATCCAACAAATCCTCATCCAAGATTTCCGCAAACAAACTTGGCTGTGAATATCGAGTTTCCACCTCTAACTTTGGTTTGGGAATAATTGGCGTTTCTATGGGCTTGTGTCTGACAATTTCCAATTCTTTGACAATGGGAGTTTCTTTGACAATGGGAGTTTCTTTGACAATGGGAGTTTCTTTGACAATTGGAACCTTGGGTTGTTCCACTGCCCAGGAGCGTGTTTTTACCCGTCTATTAGCCGGAATGGGTTGGGCAAAATCAGGATCACCATCTGCCTTTGCTTCTGCCTCTACTTCTACCACTGCCGCTATTGTGGGCTTTTCTAGTTCTGGCTTGGATAACTCCTCAACAATGCTGACACTGCTAGAAGTTTCTACTTCCAATGGTGCTTGAGTCAACAGTGGTAACTGCTCATAACTTACCTGCGCTCTGCCTTCAGGGGTTCTAGCAGCGCGTTTTAAAGAAACGAGAAATTCATACTCTTCTTCTGGTAAGGTACTTTTAAGCAGTCGGCTAATTGTGGAATTACTCACACCATAACGTTCTGCCAAAGTCGAGGTTGTTTCGGCAGTTTCTCGATATAGCTTGAGAATTTCTTGTTTGTCAGAATCAGTTAATTTTCTCACAGTAGACACCAAAATTTATTAAGTTCGTTTGCGTCCACGGTCTCGGCGTTTAAGACTCAATGATGCGTCGTATTCTAGAACAGCGCCCATACCGAATAACACTCCACTAAACACCCAGAATACTTCTAGTAAGTCTCCACTTTGATAATCAGATCCTTGGGCGAATTTAAACCACATATCTGCAATGTAGAGCGAAAATGCGGCTGCGGCAATCATTCGCCAAGATAAGGAGACTTTACCTCCCCAAAAAGCCAGTAGCATAATTGTGGCAATAATTAATAACACCACATCGCTAACTATGTAAAACAAGTTGAGAAAAAAGGCGATTTGTTCAGTTGATGCTTGTTCTTTTTGAGAAATAAACCAAGCCAGAAAACTGCCTAATCCTCCAACTGCCACCACAATTAGCCACTGCCATGCTTCCAGGTGAATTCGGCGAGAAAGCAAGGCCAACGCCATACCAGCACCTAGACATAAATATGTCAAGACAAAAAATATATCAGCAATGGATACATCTGGCTCTTGTTTTAGGCCGATTTCTATGTAGCCGAAAACTAGTCCACCGATAAAATAGGCAAACATTCCTAACCCGATTAAGAGCCAGACTTTTCCACTACTAACCATTTGGGTACTCCGCCAGTTCCTCCAGCATAAGAGACTTGCACCCAAATAAGCCACAGCTTCAAAAATATTTGTGCCAATCACATACCAGGGAGCGCGGACTTCTATTCCTCCTTGCGCTGGATCAGGGATTTTAGCATAAAACAACAAAAAGTATAACAATGCTAAAACAGCCCAGCTAAAACAAGCAAAAACAAGGTTTGGAGTAGTTAACAGGGGCTTGACAGGAGATGAATTGTCGTAAGATCTACTCATAGGGATTAACTAGGTAAATGCTGGTAATGTAATATTTTTTGCACATCGGATGTAATAATTGCACTTTTGTGACAGATCATAGCCAGTTAACGGCAAGTGCCAGTAACAGTTGTTTTTTTACAAATCAATATCCACCCTAATGCCAAAGCTTATTAAGTGGAGATTTTTGCAACCAACTGATAAATAGTTCTTGCTCTTCTTCTGGCATATCTTGTAATCGCTCACCTAGTTGATGAGCAAAGTTGACATCACCAAAGTATGTTTTTCCTAATCTGTGTAGTTCTTCTAAAAGAATAATTACATGAGTTTCTTGCCAAGCTGGCATTTTACTCATCTTTGACAAATCCGCGGTTAGGAAAGATTTTACTGCATCTGCGGCAGATATATCGGGAAATTGTTTTTGCTGTAATACCTCAGTTATGTCTTTGGCAAATAAAGCTGCTTGACGATTCCCTAATAAATCTTCAATATCTAGATAAACGGCTTGTAACAGAGTAATAACACCTAATGTCAAAACATCAGCTTTACTATGACTGCCAGTATCAATACTGATCTGTTCTAGTTTAACCTTTCCCCAGATACTAAAGCGTTCTGGTTCTTCTAATAAGACACAGGCTTTACCTCGGTTATCCGTAAGCGATTTCCAAAAAGTTTTAGCTTCTTCTGCTTCGCTGGCCTTGAAAACTGTAATCAAGCGAAAAGTCTGCCCCTGATAGTAGAGGATTGGCACTTGCCGATCTTCTTTATTTGGGTGCTGAATCGTGGAAATTTCAACATCCTGCCGTTTGAGAATAAACATAGCAGCAGCAAATAACTCCTCACATTGGCTTTGTTGATAAAGAATATGTAATGGTTTTTAGTATCATTACGATAAAGTATAATTACAAGATATCGTGGTATGCGGTAAACTCAGTCCCTTTAGGGGCCAGAGGGAAGCGACACGGGCAGTTCGACAAGCTCGGTCCATTTAGGGCTGGGTTACTGACAATATATCCGAATATCGTATCTATTTTGTTTCTTATTCTACTCCGACTCCCTAATCACTGGCAGTTTATTACTGAAATTAGGAAATTAAAAATTTCCTCTTGCTTATTTAAACAATTTTAGATATAATAGTAAGGGCATCATGGGTACGTAGCTCAGTTGGATAGAGCATCCGCCTTCTAAGCGGACGGTCACAGGTTCGAGTCCTGTCGTACCCATTAACTTAAAACCCCTACGATTCCTTCAACGCCTTTACCTAGATACCGCAAGGGTTCTAAGTTAAGTGGACTCGTTGAACCAAGAATCTCAGTGGCTAAAGCCAGTGAGAGTGTCAATCCCTATTTTCCTTAACCGAGCAGTATTGAATTTAGATGCGTTTCCCCTGCCCCCTTAAGTTTCGTGACAGCTTTTGACACGAGAAAAGAATAAGTGCATCTGCCAAATTAACCAAGACTTTACCCTCCAAGCTGCCATTGATTGGTTTTCTGTAGATGAAGGTGAGGATAATTCCAGGTTATTTTGGTCGTAGTGTAACCATTTAGCTGGTAGGTGTCCCATCGGTGTCATGGGGGATAATTCAAAGGTTAGTGCTTCGTAATCTAACCATTTTCCATCTTTTCGCCAACCCAGGCGATCGCCTAGTTTCTTTTCTGTTTCATAGTCTATTTGACCACCCATTTCACTCCAGATAGTTTGTTGAATACTAAAGCCAAAATAACCATAACTGTATTGTTCCCAAAGTCGATCAATTATATGCAGGTCTTGACAAGGGAAGTTTTCAATATCTTCTTGATAAACTTCATTCCAATAATTCTTTTTCATCACTTTTAGTATTAATTTAGCAGTTTCTATATCAGCTTCTTTCCACTGATTTTGTGCCAGCAGATCCCGCAATCGGGTATAGTCAATATCTTGATTGGTAAAAAATTCTGGCTGGGAACTAATATGATCATTAGCTACTTCCATTAATTCTGTCTTTTTAGTCGTAGCTAGAGATGGGATAGAGATAAAATTTACTTCTGCTTTGTCTAGAGTTTGGATTTGATTAGTTATTTGTTGAGATATATAATTTGAAATTAAATCAATACCTTGACCTAAAAAGACACCATTTTCACTTGTTTCAAAATTAGGGATTTGCCAATTTAATAATTGAGATTGAATTAAAGCGTCTTTTAATCTGGTGTTTTTCTCATAACTTTTTACCATAAAATCGAGAAAAGTTTGATAAATACCTTCATTTTCTTCGATCTTAAATAAATTTGACTGATAATTTAAAATGTTATCCCCTAGACTTTTAATATCTCCAACAGTTGCATAAAAATATTCATCTACTTTCATCACCTCATCTATTAAAGATTGAAAGGGACTAAAATAATTTTGAATAGAATCTTCAAAATTAATGGCATTATGGGCAAGTTTAGCTATTTCCTGACGAATCTTATAAGCTTTTTGTTGATATTCATAAATTTCTTGATATACTGCTAAATCTTTTACTATTTGCTGCACAATTTGTTTTTGATACTGGGCATCTTCTGCCAGTTTACTAATACCTTCACTAATTAATTTAATTTTTTCTAAAGTTAATAAATAAGCATTGCTCAAGATGATAACAGCTTTAAAATTTTCTTTCTTCTCCCATATTAATTCATTTAATATTTGCGGATTTTGTTGGTTTTTTAGTTCTAGTTTACTTCTGGCATCTTCTAGATTTTTAATTTCTAAATATTTTTCTTGAAATAATTTCTTTAAATTATCCATCAATGTTAACAAAAAATCCTGATAACTTTCTTGATAATTTTCCAGAAAATCAATAATCTGATTATAATCTATGATAAATAATTGAATTTCTGCTAAAATCTCCCCTTGGGTAATCGCTTTTTTCCGCTTAATTATTCCAGCAATATGATGATAACGAACACCTTCTTTAATTAATTTTTGACGTTCACGAATTTTATTTTGTAATGTTTTGACAGCATGATTTTTTAAAACTGGTAATTGATAGGTTCGTTCATAAATTTTGATACTTTTATAATTAATAAATTGTTTTTGCTTTTGGGTGAGCATGATTGTAATTTTTGGTAATTTTTGGTAATTTTCTCAATTTACTATTTTGATGGAGTAGTCAGAGAAATTGATTTTTTGCGCTGATAATCTGCAATTGGTAAGAGTTGCCAATGATTATCTTCTGTAAGTTCTAGAACCCATTGATGATAAGCAAACAAACTTTCCCGATGTCCCACACTAATAAAAGTTGTTTTCGTAGCTTGTAATTGAGAATATAAATTTTCTTCGTTTTTTGAATCTAAAGCACTCGTCGCTTCATCTAAAATAGTAAAGTTAGGGAGAGAAATTAATAATCTGGCAAAAGCTAAACGTTGCTGTTCTCCCAAGGATAAAATATTTTCCCAAGCAACTTCTGTATCAAAACTTTTGATGCGGGTAAGCAGGTTTTGTAAATTCACTTTATGGAGAATTTCTTCTAGTTGGCGATCGCTCATTTTCCGATCTGGATGCGGATAAAGTAGTTGTTGACGCAGATTCCCTAAAATTATATAAGGACGTTGGGGAAGAAACAACATTTCTTTTAATGCAGGTCTTACTAACCTACCACTTCCCGCATTCCACAAACCTGCGATCGCTCTCAACAAAGAACTTTTACCCCTACCACTAGCACCAACTATTAATAACCCTTCCCCTGGGGGAACAGATAATGATAAATCTTTAACTATCACTTGTTCATAATTGGGTGTTTTTAAGGTGACATCCTCAAACCCTAAACGCGATTCTTCTATAACTTTAATAGTACCAATATTCTCAGTTTTTTTGCTTACTGATGCTAACGCATCTGAAAATTCCGCTAACCGCTGGACGTAACTAGAAAATCGTCCTGAATTGCTAAATTCAGCTATTAATACCCCTAAAGCATTAGAAAACATAAAACTACAAAATGTAGCTTGGCTAATTTCTCCATAGTTGATCTGATCTTGAATAAATAAAGGTGTAAGAATAAACATAGAAAATAAACTAATTGCCGACTGATAAGCACTGTTAAAAATATCTTGTCCCCTTTCCCAATTTAATCTTCGTTCTGCATTTTTCATTACATTATCAAATCTGCGTTGAATAATATTTAATTCTTCTGTTTCTCCTTGGAAAAAAGCGATAGATTCAGCATGATTTCTGACATGAGTTAGGCAATAATTAAAGTCAGATTTAAATGATAGCTCCTCTCGATTAATTTTCGCTAATTCTTGACTTAAAAAAATCGCCAATATATTACCTACAATTGTATAAATAATCAGATAAATTGCCACTTGTGAAGAAATAGTCCAGAGAATGATTACAGCAGCAATCATATCCATGAACTTCTCTATAAAAGTAGTGGAAAATCTTAACGCACTGATGGTAATAGGTTCAATTTCTTGGGCTATCCGTTGGTCTGGATTAGTAATTTTAGACGTAAAATTGATTTTATAATAGGCTTGATTGCTCAAATATTTGGTTAAAATATGATTATTTAGCCACTTATACCAATCCATAGCAATTTTCTTTCTAATATATTTAGAAAATGCTACTAAAAGTACAGTGACAACAATAAATAGAACAGATATCCATAATGTACTGAGATACTTTTCTAGGTTTTTCTCTTCAATGACAATATCAAAAACGTAGCGACTCCAGAAGCTACTGAGACTATGGATACCCACAATGGAAGTAATTAATATGAGCAACAGAATAAACATTCCCCATGAATAAATCACCTCAGAAAATGCTCTTGTTCCTACCTCTGTTGGATACCAATATGGACCAGCGACTAATTTCAAATCCCGCCAAAGTTGTATAGCAGTAGCAAAAGGATTAAATGGTGTTTGCTCAGTAACACTACGAGTTTGCATAATTTAATATCTATATCTATTACTTTAATTTTTACCAGTTAGGAGAATTTCTGCGATCGCTTGAGAAATTGGGAAATGTGGTGAAAATATTTCTAACCAAAAAAATTCCCCAACTGGATTAATTTCCAGAAATACATACTCTCCGTCGGGTGTGATAATCATATCAATTGCTCCATAGTTTAAACCAAATTCAGCTATCAGTTGCAGTAGTTTTTTCTCAACATCTGGCGGTAAATCATAAGCTTGCCAAGCGTCTTTTAATGTTCTTCCTTGTTTACGCCAATCATAAGTAGCTCCTTGAAAACTCTGGGAATTTATTGCTGCTGTAAATACGCGTTGTCCGACAATAGTTATCCGCAACTCTAACGCTTTGGGTACGTTTTCTTGAAATGTCATCGGACAAAAACGTAGTCCTTCCAGATTTTCCAAATCCTCATCTTTAACTGGACTTGTAAACACAAAAAACTGCTCTCCCTGTTCGCCAAAAATAGCAAAGGAAGAAAGCATTTTTGTTACTATACCTTGTTTATGACACTCAGAGGCAAATTGTTTAACTGCTTCTGGGTTGTTAGTCGTTAGAGTGCGTGGGGTAAGCAGTCCTATTTTTCGTGCTACTTGTAGCTGTAATTGTTTATGATGAGTTCGTTCTACATTGAACATCAAATCAAAATGGAAACCAGGAAGACTGGCAATCATACCCCGAATAGTAGCGCGAGATTCGTTAATTGATGCTTCTCTATATTGCTTGTCCATTGTGTTGGGGATTTTTGCCCCATAACGCATTCTTCGATACCAAACCGCAGAAACTTGACTCAAATCAAGTTGCTTATCCCCATCACTGATAATTACCTGTTCTGTATCACCTTGGTAAATATCTAATTTGACTTCTGTAGGATATCTGTCAGTGTCAAACCGAAATGCTTTTTCTCCTTGATTTTCAATTGCTTTGATGACTAGAGGAATACTTTCATTGTCGTTGCTATATGTGATTATTAAAATTGTCATAAATATATGTTTTTAATTAAACTTGCTATGAGTTGCTAGTTAGGCTAACTGTCAGAAATGGCTAACGCCACGCTTCGCTATCAGGATGTCCACCGATTAAAGGATGAACAGGATGAAAACAGGTATTTCATCACCTATTACCAATTACCAATTACCCATTACCTATTACCAATTACCAATTACTAATTACCCATTACCAGCCTCAACGAGATAACTAACAACTTGAGACTATAAAAGTAGAGTATCAGCGATCGCACTAGCAATAGGCAAATCTAAATCTTTTTCTAGCATTCCCCATTCACCTATGGGGTTAACTTCTAAAAATACATATTCTCCTGATGGTGTAACGATAAAATCTAACGCTCCAAACAACAGACCTAATTTATCCATAAAGATTTGCAAACGACGCAGCACTTGTTCAGGAAGATCATAGTGTTGCCATACACCAATATCAACACCAGGTTTACGCCAATCAACTTTAGATGTATCATAAACGCTGGCATCTAACGCACCAACAAACACCTTACCATTGACATACACCACCCGCAATTCCCACTGTTTAGGAATTTGCTCTTGAAACACCATCGGACAATAACGCAGTGACTCAGCATCTTGTAAATCTTCTTCTTTAACCACGCTGGTATAAAGAAAGAAAGAAGTAGATTCCATAGTCCGGGATAAAGGAGTTAATAACTTACTCACCATCTTGCCATTGATTTGGTGAAAAAACTCCCTCGCAGCTTCAGCTTTGTTAGTAACGAGAGTCTGGGGAATGACAAAACCTACCTCAGTAGCAACCCGCAGTTGACGCAACTTATCATTGGCAGCATTTATCCGTTCTAATTTATCTACCCAATGAAGCTCTTGCAGACTATCCCAGAAACCATTTAAAGTTGCTTGTGATTCTCTTATGCAAGCTTCTCGAAATTTGGGTGCTAAGTCTGCACTTAGTTTTGGTTCCCATATTCGGCGCAGCCACACCGCTTTTACTTGTTCTGTACTGATACAATAACCGCCATAGTCTATGCTGTGATAGCTTTTGTTGTTATCAAAATACGCTGTTAATTGTACTTCTAGGGGAAACCTATCAGTATCTAAGCGAAATGGTTGCACCCCTTTTTTGGACAATGCTTCAGCCACTCTATCTATTGTGAAAAAATCACCACTGTGAGTAATTAATAAAACAATGTCACGAGACAGGTGCATAAAAACTTTTTTAATTTAAATTTGATCAGCTTGATATTTGTAATGACCTAAAAAATAGCTGAAAAAGTTGATTTTTATAGCCGTAAACAAGGCCGTTAGGAGATTAAGCAAAACTAAAACGTAGACACGGAAAAGCTTTGATCACTGTCACCTGTCACATGATATAAATCCCCGATTTCTTGTAGACACCTGTATAGTGGCTGTCCAAAGGGTAAAATTCGGGGATATTCAACCAGCAGCGATCGCTTAAATATTTTTGATATCTGAGATATGCTATTTATTCAGAAAAATCAGCAGTTTTCAATTTCTTGATTCTGCTATTTCTGCAATTTCAGATTTACTATATTTAGAGATCTTCCCAATCAGAAGGCCACTTGAACGTATATATTGGAGGAGGTAATGGCTGTTCTTCTGGCTGTGGTGTTGGGGTTTCTGGTGGTTCTTCTGCTGCCAAAAAGCGTGCGAAGAATGGTAATGCTTCAATATTTGTTAATGTTGCTGTTGTCATAAGACATTCCTGTTTTTCTGAGAGGAAATTTATGTTAGCTATCAAACCTATATCAATAAATGAGTGTTAAAGCAAGGACATTTAAGATATTTAAGATATAGCAGGAATCAGGAGTCAGGAATAAAACCCTTTTGCAGTAAGAGTTTCATGATTAAATAAAATGTAAAATCTAAATCGGGTATATCCCCAAATTATTCAAGAAGTAGGGGGTAGAAACAGCTTGATAATTTCTACCCATAACTATCCATATATTACTGTTTGTCCAAGTCTTCAATCCCACATTCC
>JAKOGY010000017.1 GCA_028658405.1 Dolichospermum sp. ST_sed8
CTTTGATAGAAAGATTGGTGAAGCTGCATCCTGATAGACAAGATTATAAAACTGTTTTAGCAGATATTCAGAAGAAGATAGCAAAGTGAGCGCGATCGCTTTCGGAGTTGTTACAATATAGTTATGAGGGGATAATACTACATCCCATTTTAGCGAATACAAGTCTGTTCTTTCACAATAGGAAATTATGGATACTCTCGAACTTGATGTTGCAACTAAGTTACCAGATCATACTGAATTACCTTGTGAGGATGGAACAATAGGGAAGAATTTTCAAGAACATCCTCAAAGTATTTTATTAACAGAATCAATCTGGTTAAAATTACAAGATATTCACCCAGACAAGCAATTTTGTATTGGTCAAGATAGCGGAATTTATTGGCGAATTACTGACCCTCCAGAGAAAGGAGCAGAAGCACCAGACTGGTTTTATGTTCCTGATGTGCCACCTGTATTAAATGGTCAAATGCGCCGTTCTTACGTGATGTGGCAGGAATTTGTAGCACCTTTAATAGTAATTGAATTTGTGTCAGGGAATGGTAAAGAAGAAAGAGATGAAACTCCCTATCAAGGTAAGTTTTGGGTATATGAAAAAGTGATTAGAGTCCCTTTTTATGGTATTTATACAGAAAAGAAATCCTCTTTGGAATTATATCATTTAGTAGAGGGACAATATCACCTCATACCTCCTAATGAAAGAGGTCGTTATTTAATTGAAAAAATGGGTGTTGAATTGGGTATTTGGCAAGGAATATATAAAAATGTAGAATTACCTTGGTTACGCTGGTGGGATTTAGAGGGTAATTTACTATTAAGTGGACAAGAACTAGCTGAACAAGAAAAACAACGAGCTGAACAAGAAAAACAACGGGCTGATAAATTGGCGGCAAAATTGCGAGAATTAGGGGTGACAATTGACGATTAAATGAAGATGTAGTAGGGTGGGCATTGCCCACCAATAGTATATTTCAAAAATCAAATATTAGTCCTATAGCACAAAAGTAGGGAGATTTTACGCAATGAAAAATTTAGTGAAATGGACAATTAGCGACTACCATAAAATGATTCAATCGGACATTTTAACAGGTCGTAATTGCGAATTCATAAATGGAGAAATTATAGAAATGAGTCCAGAATTACCTCAACATTATAATACTGCTAAAAGGAGTGTGAGTTATTTAGAAAATCTTTTAAAAGAAAAAGCAGATGTACGCTTTAATGGGCTAATCACTTTAGCTAATTCTGAACCAGAACCTGATATTGCAATTGTTAAATTACCTGAATCTAAATATAATCAACATCATCCATATCCCGATGATATTTTTTGGTTAATTGAGGTAGCTAATACTAGTTTAAGTAAAGATTTATCTATTAAAAAAAAGATTTATGCTGAAGCTCAAATAGCTGAGTATTGGATTATAAATTTACAAACTCAAGAATTAATGGTATCTCGTCAACCTGATAACGGTGATTATTTAGTGTCAATAAAATGGCAAGCATCTATAATTAATCCTTTAGCTTTTCCAGAAATTGATATTATTGTTAGTCAGTTGTTGACTTAAATAAGTGATAATTTAAAAGAAAAATAATGAGATAATTATGTCTTTTAATCAATATAAAAGTATTATGGATGTTTTACAAGAATTTCCACTCATTTACACAGAAAAAAATTTTGTTGAACAAATACCTATTGAAATTGATCCATTCTTTAAAAATAGATTAGATTTTATATTGCAAGAAGGAGTTGTTTTCAATTCAGAGTATGCTATTTGTGAAAGTATTATTCACCCAGTGCTTGTAGAATTATGGCGACTATATGCTGATAAGTTATTACTGTGGAGTCATCAAGCTTTAAATTATAATGATAATTTATCGGGGATTCCTGACTATATGGTAGCTCAACGTTCTGCAAGGGGAAAAGTTATTTTAGAGAAACCTTATCTGATTATAGTAGAAGCAAAGAAAGATAATTTTGAGGAAGGTTGGGGACAATGTTTAGCGGAATTAGTTGCTGCACAAAAAATGAATAGCGATGAAAATAGTCGCTTATTTGGGATAGTATCTAATGGTAAGCTATGGGAATTTGGTTTATTAGCAGGAATAGAGTTTACCAAAAATATTAAATATTATGTATTGGAAGATTTACAATCACTCATGGAGGGTTTAAATTTTATATTTACTAAAAGTTTTGAACAGACGAATTTTTAAATTAATAAAAAGTATGAGCTACGGTTGATAGTTTAATTATCACTATAATCACTTTTCAGTAATTTATGAATTTTTTAACCAATTAGTAAATTCTGTTACTGCATCATATTGATCATGATAATTAATATATTGATTTAACACTTTTAAATCTAATTCTGGTAATAATTGACTTTGATTAACTTTATTATATTGCTCATCTTTTAAACCATAAATTGTTAATAGTTCATCTTCCCAAAGCCACACTTCAGGAATACCAATTCTTTTGTATATTTCTAATATTTCTATACCTCCACTGCTAAAAATAACCTCAATAATTAAATCAGGAATATCTTTTTTGCTGTGAATAGTATAGGATTCATCAGGTTCTTTACGTCCAGTTATATTTTTATTTCCTAAAGTAGCACTACCTCCGGTATAAAATCTGATTCCTTTTTCTCTAAGGTATGCTTCTAACAACAAACTAATTGTTCTTTTATAATATTCATGTTCTTTTCCTAAGTTCATAATAATTTCTAAATCTCCATCTAAATAAATAAATCTGACTCCTGCAATATCTTGAAAGGTGGTTTCTATTTGCTCAAATTTTTCCCAAGTAATCCCTGTGAGAACTAAATGATTATTTGGTACAATAGTTTTCTCTAATGTAGTTGTCATGTTTTTATTCCTCAAATACATAATAATAGCGATTTCTATGGTGTATAGAAGCGATTACGTTAAGAAATGGCTTGATGGTCTTTAAGGTACTATATCACAAAATATGGATATATGTAGCGAGGGTAAAAAAACGAACACTAAATTTTTTTATTTAATATTTTGTAAAGATTTATTAAAACCAACAATCGAATAGATAAATTTTCTTTTCTGGAATATGACTATCTTAATTGTAAAGATTTATAAAAATAAATATTATCATACCCGGAAAATGATAGATTTTTGGGAGATTATGGGTATCCTACAATTTAATGGGTAATTTAGTTTGATGGAGAAGTTGGTAAAGTCATATCCCGATAGGCAGAATTATAAGAGTAATAAAGTAAATTAGATTATACAAATACTTCCCACAAAATAAACTGATTACAATGTTTTTGGTTTAAATTATAAAGGCTAAATTTATGAATTCTACAGTAACTAACGATAATTCCTATTGGCATTATATCCAACCAGTTTTACCATTAATTAGCCCAGATGGTTTAGAAAAAATAGCTGTCATTTTTAATAACACATCTTGGGATGATCCAAATACTTCTGCCGATTGGAATAATATAGCAGTAGTAGCAATGAGTGAAGCAGAACAATGTAGCGATAATTTAACAATGCGTTCTGTCTATCTGGAAATGGCATTTGAAGCATTAAGTAATGGTTTTGAGATAGATAGACATCCAATTTGTGCATATCATTTAGCCTTAATTGATAGCTTACTTGGTGATAACCAAAAAGCTTTAAAAATAGCTTTCAGTACATTTATTAATTCTATACAATATGCTTACACTGGATTAGAGAATGATAGTCCTTATTTAATCTATTTCTTAGAAAAGAATAAAAGGATCTGTGTGTATGATCAAAAATGCTTAGAGAAAATATTGTTGCATGAAAGTAGTTATCAGCAAGCATTATTTTTATTAAGCGAAATTATATCACAAATTGCTTTTTACACTGCTGCAAGTCAGCGGTTTTTATGTCTAGCTAATCAAACTTTACCTAATTCAGTTAATCTGAAATTGAAGCTAGGCATAGCTAATTTAATGAGTGGACAAACTGAAGGTCTTTTATATTTACATCAAGCTAGAAACTTAGAGCCAAGTTATGCACCGATTTTGCAGTCTTTATATTTAGCTTATCGAGATTTACAGCAAATAGAAATTGCCAATCAATGGCAAGAGTTTTCCTGTCAATTTTATGATCAAGATAACTTATCTCCAGATTGGCAATGGACGCAATTATCATCAGATAGCTCATTTACATATCTACCTTTTGAAAGTGATTTCATTATGGCAGTTGAACCAAGTTTACGAAGTATTGTTACCAGTGTATTACTAACTGAGCAAGATTGGTTTGAGAAAGAAATGGAATTTTGGCGGAATTATATTCAACCGGGAATGACGGTTATTGATGTTGGTGCAAATGTGGGAGTGTATACTTTTAGTGCAGCTTTAAAAGTTGGAAATACAGGACGAGTTTTAGCTGTTGAACCGTTCTCAGGTTGTGTGCGTTGTTTACAAGAAACCTGTAAAATTAATGCTTTATCATGGGTGAAAGTTTGTATTGGTGCGGCCAGTGATAAAAATAGCACTGTAAAATTATTATTACACGCTGCCAATGAACTCAATGAAGTGGTTTCTGATGAAGCAGCAGCAAATATACCTGATGGTTCTTTTGAAGAAGTTCCTTGTTTTACTTTAGATAGTCTAATTGAGCAAGAAAATATTCAACAGGTTGATTTTCTCAAAATAGATGCTGAAGGGCATGAAATGGCGGTTTTAGCTGGGAGTGAACAGTTAATAAAACAGTTTAAACCAGTTATTCTCTATGAAAATATAGGAGGTAGCCAAGGTAGTAATATTGATGTAGCAGAGTATTTAGAAAGTATCGGCTATGAGTTATTTTACTATCAGCCTTTTATGCAGAAATTAATCCCTGTTAATTTTTCCCAAGATTCTCACCAGCTAAATTTCATTGCTGTACCACCACAAAAAACCTCTATGTTTAACCTCTAATTCATGGATAATACTTGTCGGTTAAGCTCAAAACAATGAAATTATGTAGGTTGGGTTGTTCGCGTCAGCGTTGCGGAGCAATGGAACGAAACCCAACATTTACAACGGTTTATTGGGTTTGGTCTTTGTTCAACCCAACCTACGAAAAATCCTTAACTGAACAGTATTGTAACTCGTCGATAATACTTGGTTTCAGCAACGCCTGAATTTTAATCTAATTTAATCTAGTTCAATATCACGGTTTAAAACTTCTGTGATGTCATAAGGACAATCTAAGGGAAAATCTAAATCAGTTTCTTTGGTAGCATCTAAACTCGCATTTAGATAAACTTTTTTGAGCCAATCGTCAGCAAGATATTTTTGCAAACTAGGACTATCTTCTAAATAGAAAGCAATATTATTTCTCTCTCTTTTAATGGTTATTTGCCAACTTCTAGAACGTTTTTTTGGTTGATAATCCCATTTTAGTAGATGATGAATGATTAAACTTAGACTACTAAGGAGTTTATCTCTTTCTCGTTTTGACAAATCTTTAATTTCCTCCACTAAGTTTTCAATATCTAATTCATGGAATTGTCTTTGTTGGAGTTTTTCAGCCATTTCTTCAGCCCAATAAGCATAATCTTTGTCGTAAAGATTGGTCATTTATTTTTACCTCATAAATGTTTCTCAGGATACCAATTATCATCTAATACTTGTTCTAAGGAATAGGGACAATTATCAGGAAATAGGTTTGATGATAATTCTGTTTTTTTGCCAACAAATTTCACCGCTACATTATAAATATGCTCCAAGTCTTCGCTTAACTTATTTTTCAATGTGGTAGTTAAGCTATTGTTTAAATCATCCCGAAAAGCGATTATTTCCCCTTCCCAATGCCGATAATTACGTTCATATTCTTGATGCCAATATTGTAGTAATAAAAGATGAATGATAATCTGTCTTAAAAGACTTCTAACTTTGTTTAAATCATTTCTTCCCAAACTTTCTAACTCCTCAATTAAATTTTCTAAGTCTAAATTTTCTAAGTTTTTTGCTTTTAAAAGTTTAATAGTTTCTTCTAGCCAAAGATAGTCGTCAATTTCATACAGTTGTTGTAGTTGATTTTGTGTGATATTTATCATAATCAAAATCCTTTTTTGTTAGAATGGGTCATCTGTCAGAATGTCATAAATAGATGGCTACATTGGTAAACTCTTTCCCTAATATTAGTTGGTATTTTTTTAAGTTGCTTGATAGCACCCGTGGTAAATTCTATTTGATAACGCATAATTTTGATTTTTGCAATTCTTTCTGGTAATTTTCCCAGGATATTGTACCGTTTACCTTTGCGGCTTCTAATTCTGCAACTGCATCTGCGATATCCTCAGCATCTTCACGATCAGAAATATTTAACAGTTCTAAAACATCTTCCAGTGTGTCTTCATAAACTTGTTCTAATCTTTCATAAATTGCTTTCAATAAAACTTGTTTTCTACTTGTTGTTTCCATTTTTACACCTATTTCTAGTAAAATATTACAGAGATGGTAATTTTCTCCTTATCTACCTCATTATAATCAAAGTTACGATAAATGTTGGGTTTCCTTGCGTCAACCCAACCTACTTATTTTTTACTATCAAGATATATTTGCCACATTTGCTGATAAGCATTCTCCATTTCTCGCGCAAACTTCTTACCATTCCAGAGGGGAGATGTTTGTCTTGATTTTTTCAATTTCCACACAACTTCTTGTCTTAATTTCTCATCTTTACCCAACTTTACACCCCACTCTACATACTCTTCATCACTCCAAGCTATACCTTCAGTTACACCAACATTCATCATCATTGTGTAGCTATTACGCGCTGCAAATTGTTCTCCCACTCTTGTAACAATAGGAATACCCATCCATAGAGTTTCTAAGGTTGTGGTTGCACCATTATAGGGATAGGTATCTAAAACTATATCAGCGATCGCTAAATTAGCACGATGTTCCATGTCTGTAGCCGCAGAAGGTAAGAACCTTAAACAGTTTAAATCAACTCCTTCCGCTTCCGCAATGGGATTAATAAAATCTTGTAGATCTTGATGATTACTTCGATGACTTTTAAGGAGAAAATAACTATTGGGAACTTGTTTTATAATTTGCATTTGTAACCGGATGTTATGGGGATTACGTTTTACTCCGGTTTGGGAACTAAAATAAATAATCCCATCATCAGGAATATCTAAAGATTCTCTGTTGATAGTTGGTGTGCCTACAATAAAACCATCAATACCAATATAATTTTGTGGCAGGCGCCAAATTTTTTCCGTATAATAATCTTGTGCTGATTCTGGTAAGACATAGTTATCAGCAATAAAATAATCCACGCCAGGGAAACCAGTTGCGTCATACCCCAACCAAGTAACTTGAATTGGTGCAGGTTTAAGAGCTAAAATAGCACAATTACCATAGGAAGTTAAACTATCTAAATCAACAAGGATATCTATTTTATCTTCGTTAATTTTATCTGCAACTGTTGCTATCGGCAGTTGTCCTTGATAAAAAGAATCACCAAATTCATTTTTATAAGCTTGTTGTTGTGGATCTTCAGAAATATCTCCCAAAGAATATAAACGAATATCAAATTGTTCTCGATCATGATATTTTAATAACCACCAAGCTAAAAAACCGACAGAATGAGTCCGAAAACATTCTGATAAATAGCCTATTCTTAAAGGACGCTCACTCAAAGAAGGACAAGGTAAAAGAAAACGTTGTTGATAATCGCTGATATATTCAGGCAACTTTTCCGCTATCATTTCTTGGCATAAAGCAGCTATTCTATTGCGAATTAATCTATTTTCACGGGGATTATCTTCCATGTATAGTAAAAAAGCACCAACAGCTAAAATCTGTACTACACTTTCGCTTCCTATTTGACTGATGACCAGATTAGATAACAATAGTTTATGTTCTTGGTAAGCTTGAACTGATTTTTCCCAACTCTCACAAGAAGTTAAAAATGCTTCTATTAAAAACTGAGTACCTATGATTTTATCAATGGGTTCTTGAGAAAGTTCTAAATATTTGTTAGACCAATATATAGACTCTTTAGTATAATCTCTTCCTAGTCTTTGCAGAGGAGAAATAATTTTTCTCATACAATTTAAATTATTAGGTGATAACCGGAGGGCAATTTTGGCAAAATAAACTGACATCTGCTGGTAGAAAAAATAATGATAGGCATCCGCTTTGTCTACCAATAATTTAATGATACTTTCAGAATTTAATAAATAAGGTATAAATACTTCTACCAGTTTATCTATAAAGGGAGGGATATTAACTGGATCAGCAAGAAAAAGCCCTAACTTTTCCATCACTTGCACTAATATCTTTTCATCAAAAATAGTGGTTTCTGTGCATTGAGATATTGTTTCAATTAATTCATTAATATTCTTTTCTAGATCATGAATCTTTAATTCAATGTTTAGCTCAATTATTTTTAAAAGATTATTAATATCATCAGGAATAAATTCTTTAATGTGTTGACGAATTACCCAAGCTATTTGATAGTTAGAATTAGCTTCTTGTTGTTGAGCAGTATTTAATAAAATTCCTGTTAATTCTTGCAGCCATTCTTCTGATTCTTGATCTGCAAATTCGAGAAAGGGAGCCATCCATGTAATCTGCGCTTCTTCTTCTCTTCCTTCTAATAATAAGGTTAATCCTAAATACCAATAATTAGCAACTTCTCTGGAATTCTCAGTAATATTGTGTTCATACTGCTGAATGGTTAATAAGCCTGGCATTGCAGAAATTTGATTATCTAACTGAGTAGTCATAATTGCAAAGATTAAACCTGTTTTGAAATCAGCTTCAAAATAAAAATAAATTTAGGTATTAATAATGTACAAAACCTGTTAATATCCAAACTCTGTTAAGAAATTATATAAATTATACCAAAAAAAATGCTAGATGAACTGAGTCGCATCCAGCATTTTTCCACAAGAAGCATGAAACTTTACTTCATGTTTTCCCCATCCGCACAGGCTGCATTCGCTCCTGCATTTAGTGTAAGATTAGGAGGAGTAGTAGTAACTCCAGTTGACTGACAAGCAACAGCAGAACTTTGTCCACTAGTAAGAACGACTACACCACCAGAAAAGCTTTTGAGAGAAGCAGCATCTTGAGATGTGGCTGTGACAGTGCTTTGAACGGTGTCTGGGTTAAGGATTGCATAAATATAGTTAGTAGTCTGGGTAGGAATACCAATTTGCAAAGCTGTAAAGTCGGAAGCAAAAGATGGATTTTCAATCCGGTAAGACTGTTGCGCTCTGTTAACTGAACCAATATAGGTTTTAGCTTCTGATTGTTTAGCTTTTGCCGCTTGGTTGAGGAAGGAAGGTAGAGCAATAGCAGATAGAATACCGATGATGATGATTACAACTAACAATTCAATCAGGGTAAAACCTTCGTTGTCTTTCTTTTTACCGAGAAGGTGTTGGATGAATTTAGCTTTCAGTTCAGTTTTCATAGTAGTTTCCTTGGGGTGGAGTATTTGTTTGTTTCTCTATGTAAATAATTTACCCACATCTGATCAGTTTTATATCACCTCTGGAAAAGAATTTTTTTAGCATCAAAAAAACAGGATGATAACTGTGACGAAAATAGGTGAAAACCTTTACCTAGAGATACTTTCACTCTACAGAGGCTGGATCTTAAATAGGGTAAAAGAATTTTGTTCTCTATTTAATAATGTGGTTAAGACTAAAAATCAAACCATACGTAGGTTGGGTTGACGCAAGGAAACCCAACATAATTACATATGGGTTTTGGTTGCGCTGCAATGTGGCGAAGAAAACAGGAAATCTAATCTGATTTCCTAAAACAAGCCCTGGCAACTAGAAGTCGCGGTTATACAAACAAAGTCCACCTGCGTGGACTAAGAAAAAATACTTGTTTTCAACCCACGAAGGTGGGTTTTGCCTGTGTAGTTGCGGTTTCTAACCGCCAATTTAATCTTAATAGGACTTGTATGTACAGCGTAGAATAACGGATGGAGAGCGTCAATTAGGTTTTCTAACCAAGAAAACTACATCAAATTCGTATTCCCAATTAAAATGCCTGTAGCAAATAAAGTTACTAAATAGATTGAGAACGTCTTGTAACTTAAAATCGTGAAAATGAAATGGATTATAATGCGTTGTCTTTTTAGATGGATAGGTCAAAATTATCTGATTAATACAATTACGCTCTACAAAGTTAGGTAAAATTGATGTGTCCTTTAAGTGTTCAATCGTTTCTACAGAAAATAACATATCAATGGGGCGATTAGATACCCAAGTATCTAAATTAGCTGGATGAAATTCTGTTTTTTCACTCGTGTATTCTTGTCGCGCATAATCAATAGTTGGCTCGTCTGCATCTAATCCGATGACAAAATCAACGTCAGGATTAGTTGACAGTAAAAAGCTACCATATCCGCAACCACAAGCGGCATCGCAGACTACTCCTTGAGCAAACTGTCGTAAAAGCGCATATCTTTCAATATGTCGTTGTAGACGTACCTGTCTTTCTATTTCTAGCAGTTCTTGACGATTTATATATAATCGTTGATCAGCTTTAATTGGAGGAAATGATTTTGGTGCTTCCATTGACTTTTAGTAATTATTTAGTATGTGCAAGATTAATTTTGATTGCGTTCTTCAATATCTTTTAATATCTCATACCAGATTTTATCATAAATGTTTTGCCAGTTATGCTCTTTTTCAGTATATTCTCGGATTAAATGACTGCGGTTAATTAATTCTGATTCTGGCAAATTTAAAGCCCATTCAATGATTTTGCGATTTTCCTCTGGATCAGCAGTTAAATAAATGGCATCAGGACAAGCAAAACCACTTTCAGGAGTTACTAAAGGAATTAAACCTCTAGCTGCATTCTCTAAAACTGTTGTGGCTTGAGCATCCATAGTTGCTGTATGGATATAAAAATCACAGTTTTCAACTACCCAGTCATTAAATTCGGGATCATTGTTGTTAATGTTACCAATAAAATTAAATAAAAATTCTTCTCCATTTATACTAGCTTCAACTAAACCTGCATCTCTATTTAAGGAAGGACTAGCTACATGAAGAAGAGTATCTAACCCCATCAGACTCATGCAGGTAAGGTCAAATCCTTTGTAAGATCCAAGATTGCTGATATGAATTAATTGTCGTTCACCAATAGCATTAAATTTCTCTTTTTTAATAGGAAAATTTTGGCTGGCAACTCCCATATTAGAGCGAATTAATTTATCTTTTAATTCATATTGAATCGAATTATCTTGTTTAGCAAAAGTTTTTTCCATCCAAATTTCTCCACAGAGAGCAAAAATTTTATTAACACTTCTTAATTGCTGTTCATAAAAGGGCATACAGGTTGTCCATTCGGTCGGAAATTCTGGAACCCAAGGAAATAAAATATAGGTATTGGGATGACATTTTTGCTCAGGATTGAGAGCATTATCTGTTACCCAATTTCTCAATAATTTTGGTTGATTGACATTAGATACCGGTCCTCTACTATCCCAAGTAAGATGACCAATTAAAATATCTTCAGGATGATCAGTTACTTTACCATCTAACCAATGAGCTTGGTGAAAACCTGTTTTCTGACTTAAATAATATTCTGCCCATTTGGCTATTTCTAAGTTAGAATATTCATATTTTTGATATGTGTCCTCTGTTAAAACATAACCACTCCAAAAAAAATGTAGCATAACTTTTCCTCAATTTATTGATTTTGTGGCAATGACATTCAGACTAATTAGTGTATCTACAAGGCGAATTGTACTACTATCATTAAATAAGTTAAATTCGCTAATCTGTTGGTATTCTCTAAATCCTACTTCTTCTAAACAAACTGCTAGGATGTCAAAGTCAAAACCCGTTTTGTGAACATCATATATATTAATTTGTCCCCCAAATATAATCCGCATGATGTGCAGTCTATCAAAGGGTGTAAACTCTGGATGTAAATATAACCAGCATAACTTTCTTAAGTCAGGAACGCTAATACATAGCTGTCCACCTGGTTTGAGAACCCGATACCATTCTTTGAGAGTATTGGTTAATTCGTTATCTATGCCATAGTAAAAATGTTCTAGCACATGGCTGGCATAAATAGCAGAAATAGAATTATCCTCAAATTGACTTAAATCAGAGGCGTTACCAATATAATCAACTTCTGGACGAGGTTCTACATCTAATATTTTCCATTCTGGATGAAGTTCTCTACCACCAATATGAAGTTTGATATCTGTCATTTTTTACTCCTGTAACTAAAAATTAATCCTTGATTTGAGCGATAAATCGCTCACTACTAACTTTACTCAAGCATAATTAAATCAAAATTCACTAGAACCAAAAGCAACTTTTGTAATAATTCAAAAACTTTTACTTTTTCTATGGGTTCTCCTGTGAGAGGATCAATAGGTCTCAACTTTTGCCAATATTCGACTAAAGACATCATTGATAGAGGTTGATCAAATAAAGGTAACAAACAGAGAGCCATTGAGCTATCTACATGAATCAAGTCATTAGTTAAAGTTAAACTTTGAGAGATAGAAAACATTTTTCCCTCTCTTACAGAAGTAATCACATTGCTTTTTAAATCGGGGTTATTGAACTGTGGATGCAGATGTACTGTTGCATTTTCCCATTTAGCATCAGTCCATTCAGCAACTTGTACAAAAGAATGTGCTGCTTGGGGATGTCCACACCAAAAATCTAGTAGTCTATAAACTGGGTGGAGTAGTTCAAATAAATGTAAACTATCTTCGGGAGATATTTCTAGTAAACCCATTGCTAGAAAAGCAGGTAAATTATCTGGTTCTTTAAATAACTTCATCAAGTCCCATTGTCGCCAATTTCTCATTTTAATAAACTCTAAATCAGCAGAGCTTAAAGCTGCAAACATATCATTGATTGTGTAACCTGTATCTCCTTGAAATAAGAAATTCATGAGAATATTCTCTTGTCTGTTTTCTCCTTCATAGATAGAATTCCAAGTTGCAGCTTTAAGATTAACATCATCCTTTAAAGCTTGCATTGTTTCCACAACCATTTCCATTTCGAGTTCTCCTGGATTATCATCCATTAAACCCATCAGACCAAATAGTTTTTGAGCGCGAAAATGGGAGACTCTTTGCAGTGAACTATGTAGATTACTTCTGATAATGCCTTCTGGTTTTAATACAGCTTTCATTGCTTGCAAAGCCACAGCTATATCAGGGAAAAGATAGAGAACTTCATCACAGTTAATGTAATCAAATTGATCATCTAGCTTGTCTAAATCATATATTGATAAAACATGAAATTCAGCATTATCAAAGCCATGATATTCTAAACGCTGCCGTGCTAGTTTAACTGATTCTTCGGAGATATCAACACCAACAATTTTTGCACCAGGATTAGCTTCTGCTAAAATTAAAGATTTATAACCACTTCCACATCCAGCATCTAAAATTACTTTATTTTTAGTATCTATAACTTTCTGATTTCTTAGATAATAAGAGGTGATTAGGTTATGAGTATATAGTGCATTAACCTCATCTTTAGGCGATTTATCTAGGGGATGATTAGGATAGGGTGCGCTATCAAATTGCTTACGGATTTTATCCCATAAATCAGAGTTGGAATTATTCATCAAAATTATTATTACACCTAAAATTTTCAATAGTAACTATGAATCAGTTGAAACTATACATGATTTTACTTAGATAACACTAAAAAGTAACAAAACTTAATTAAAATAATTGAGGATCTGTTATAATGCAAATTGCATTATATGTCAAAAATAAGGTGGGTCAATTATGGTTCAAGCCTTACCTCAAATCAAATTAGTCACCTTTGAAGAGTTTATAGAGTGGTATCCAAATACAGGTATCCGCTATGAACTACATGATGGAGTAATTATAGAAATGACACCACCCGTAGGAGATCATGAAGAAATTGTCGGGTTTTTGGTTGGAGAAATAGTTACACAATACAAACAGCTAAAATTTCCCTATTTTATTCCCAAAACTGCTTTCATTAAATCAGCAAACAGCAAATCAGCGTACTCACCAGATATACTGCTGTTAAATCGGTCTAACCTGGTGAATGAACCTTTATGGAAAAAACAGTCTACTATTAGTGAATCTGCTTCTGTCCCTATTGTGGTGGAGATTGTCAGCACAAATTGGCGTGATGATTACTACAAGAAATTAGCTGACTACGAACAAATGGGTATTGTTGAATATTGGATTGTTGATTATGCTGCTTTAGGTGGTAGAACATTTATTGGTAATCCTAAACAGCCTACTATTTCTATTTATCATCTGATAGATGAGGAATATCAGGTTAGTCAGTTTAGAGATGATGATTTGATAATATCACCAACTTTCCCAGATTTACATTTAACTGCTAATCAAATTTTTAAAGGTGGTGTTTAGTTTCCCTCGTTCCCTGGCTCTGCCGGGGAATGAACTTCAAGAGGCTCTGCCTCTATTATACTTTATTGGAGGCAGAGCCTCAATTCTGCATTCCCAGTCAGAGACTGGGAACGAGTTTAATTAGGCAAAATCATTATGACAATTACCAAAAAAAGATTACCAAATTTCTGGAAATTTACGAAAAATCCGACTCTATCTCAGCGATTAATGCAGATTGGCATCGGTATGACCCTATTTTTCATCTTCTTAGCCTTTTTTGCACCAGTTTTTCAAAGTTGGGGGTGGTTGCAAAACCCGAAAGAATTCCTCTCTAACCCTATTCATGAAGCCCCTTCGGCTAAACATTGGTTTGGCACAAGTCGTTTAGGTTATGATGTCTTTTCTCGAAGTGTGTTTGGTGTGCAAGCCGCGCTGCAAGTGGTGACTTTAGCAACATCCTTGAGTATGATCGTTGGTGTGCCTTTGGGGATGGTCAGCGGTTATTTGGGGGGGAAATTAGATAAAGCCCTGTTATTTCTCATGGATAGTATTTATACTTTACCCGGATTGCTACTGTCAGTGACCTTGGCTTTTGTGGTGGGGCGAGGAATCTTAAATGCAGCGATCGCTATTAGTATAGCCTATATTCCCCAATATTATCGCGTAGTTCGTAACCACACCGTCAGCGTCAAAACAGAAGTATACATCGAAGCTGCCCAAGCAATGGGGGCTTCTACCTGGGTTGTTTTATCCAGATATCTATTTTTCAACGTCATTCAAAGCGTCCCCGTCCTCTTTACCCTCAACGCCGCAGATGCCATATTAGTTTTAGGCGGTTTAGGATTTTTAGGGTTAGGATTACCCGAAGAAGTACCAGAATGGGGATATGATTTAAAACAAGCTCTAGAAGCACTACCTACAGGCATTTGGTGGACTACCTTATTTCCTGGTTTAGCAATGACAACCTTGGTGGTAGGGTTATCACTACTTGGTGAGGGCTTAAATGAATTTGTCAATCCTCGTCACAGAAGAGAAAATAGGCAATAGTTTGATGATAACTGTAAAACAAAAGAGATAATTGTGAACGATAATATTACATTAATAGCGGCTGCTACAGGTGGATTTATGATTTCTGTGGCTTTATCGGGTATTCTCAAAGGCGCACCTGTAACAAATTGGCAACAGGCACATAGTAATTCATACCCAGTTGCTAATGTACAAATTATGAGTAAAAATAATTAACTATTAATTCCTAGTCCATATTGCTCATCGTTCCTGTACAAGCTACGCCGATGGAAGTTAAACTAGGAGTTGTAATGGGATTATTAGCTTCTGGCCCGGCTGTTTGACAAGCAACTGCCAAAGTTAGTCCATATGAGATTACGGTGACACCACCATTAAAGCCTTTGAGAGCAGCAGTATCATTAGCTGTTGCTGTAATAATGGCTTTATTAGAATCTGCTGTCAGACTATAACTATAGTTATTAGTTGATACTGGAATACTTATTTGTAGAGTATCAAGACTATCAGTAAATAATGTATTTTCCATTCGGTAAGCTTGCTGCGCTCTATTAACTGCACCAATATACATCTTTGCTTCAGATTGTTGAGCTTTTGCGGCTTGGCTTAGGAAAGAGGGTAGAGCAATAGCAGATAGAATACCAATGAGGATAAATACCATTAACAGTTCAATAAGAGTAAACCCTTCATTGTTTTTATTTTTGCTCAGAAGATGTTGAACTAATTTGGTGTACAGTTCACTTTTCATCGTAATTTTCCTTGGGGTGGAGTCTTGTTTGTTTCCCTATCCAAATAAGTTACCCAAATTTAATCAATTTCATAAATACGTAGACATAATATTAGGTCTTGTAGGGTGGGCAATGCCCACCGTGAGAGGGTTTTGGTGGGCATTGCCTAGTGTGTTAATTCATTCCATAAGACTTCATGCAGAAAATGTGTTGTTTTGTTGCCTGGAAAAAGGCATGAAACAGATGCTTTGGTGGAAACAACGGTAACAACAGCGATTTTTCGGATAAAGTCCCAAAAAATCAGCAAAATTAACACCCTAGGCAATGCCCACTGTGAGAAGGTTTTGGTGGGCAATGCCCACCCTACAGATATCTTCAAAAATTAAAGAGGAATCCTATATTTATAATAAGTTTAATAGATCTCTCACATTTATCACTATATCTTCTGAAAATTCTTGAGGATAAATGAGATGATGAAAATGCCAACCAGGAAGAGTTTCCCCCAATAAATAATAATAATCTAAACTGACTAAATTACTAATCCACCAATAACAATGATAAACATAATTAGGGGCAAATAACTCAATTACTTTAGTTCCAGGTTGGCAAAATACTAAATTTGTTAGACCACTACCATGAGGAGATATAATAATTTCCGCTTGCGAGAATAACGCAGCTTGTTCTAATACAGACATTGATTCTAATATCACTTCTTCAAAACCATAAGCAGCAAGTAATTTTAAAATTTCATCTTCATTCAAAATTCTGCGATTTTTAGCTAATTTACGAGTAATATAAATCCTTTTTCTCAAAGATGGAAGTTTGATAGTTTCTAAATTTAGAAAATGCTGCTTTAAAAAATCACAAGTCCATTTTGGCATCCATGCAACAGTACCAGGAAAAGAGGGAACAATTAATTGTGTTGCTTGAAGATGATGAATTTTATTAATGTTGATTTGTTTCTGTTCAGGAATTGCTAGTATTTTTAAAGTTTCTCGTTGAAATGATAAACTATTATCAACTACAAAATAATCAATTTCATCAAAATTACAATTATTTATTCTTAATAATTCCCATCTGGGTAAAATATCTAACATCCAATGAAAATAAATATTATTTGTTAACCCAGCTAAAACAACTACCTTACCTGTAATGGAATGAATAGGAGGTAACTTATCAACTTTAAATATAGAATGTTGACTGGGATGTTTATCAGGATGATGAGGTTGTAAAATGGGAAAATCTGGAGAAATATCTGCTAAAAAATGTGATTCATCTGTGATAATTGCAGATTGAGTTTGATCATCACTTAACCAAAATCTACCTTGGGGAATTGTGACTATAAATGAAGCAGGTAATTTAACTACTTTACCAAATCTAAAACTAAAATGTACTTGATTCTCTAGGGATTTAGGATAATTTAGTTTTACATCTATTTCTGGATATATTTCTATATAATTATCAATAACAGTTGATTCATAAAAACCAGTAGGAGGTAAAACAGATTGAATTTGGGAAAGTTCAAAAATATCAACATCCTGAGTTAATATCTTAATTAGATTATCAACTAACCCAGCTATTGACGAATTAATTTCTAAGGCTTTTTGGAAACAATTAATTGCATCTGCTATTTGATGTTTTTGTCCAAAAAGAAAACCTAAGTAAGCTAATGCTAAAGAAGAATTAGGTTGTATTTGCAAATGTTTCTGTAAATTTACTACTGCTTCTTCTATCTTGTGAATATTAAATAATGTCATTCCTAATAAATAATAGGCTTCGGCAAAATTTGGATTAATAGCAATTGCTTTATTTACATAAAAAATCGTTTCTTCATAATTGCCAAATCTTAACAAACACTGACTAATTGTATAATACAAATTTTCATCTTCATAAATATTGATTACGTTGGTTAAAATAGTGATTAATTCTCTAATTTGTTCAGAGTTATTTTGTTCTAAAATAATTTTACTGTATCCTAAACAAATATCTAAATTATGATCAAAATAATCAATATCTATTTCTCTTACTTGTTGTAATAACTTAACAGCAAGTGCTGGATAATCTTTGGAAAGAGTTTGACTCAAATAAAAATACAAGTCTAGTTTATTATGAATATCTGAAAAATTCAGCAAGTTAATTAATTTAATTCCGGCATTATTAGCATTACCTAATGGCGATTTTCCACTGCTACTAATATCTAGGAGAGGTTGTAAAAATTCTGGTTGTGATTGAACTACTTTTTGTAAATACTCAATTCCTTGATCAAAATGCTCTAAATGAATAAGTGCTATTGCTAAATCACTAGAAGCTGCTAAATATTCTGGTTGAATTTCTAGAGATTGTTGTAAATATTGAATAGCTATATTCCACTGTTGTAAATGTGTATAACATAGTCCAATTTGATAGAACACTAAATAATCTTGTTTTTTGATTAATAGTGCTTTTTGATAACATTCAATTGCTAATTCAAAATTTTCTAACTTCTGCCAGATATTAGCCTGATTTAAATAAGCATCAATATAATTAGGTTCAATTTCAATTAATGTTTGCCAATAATCAATTGCTGCATCCAAATTTCCTTGCATAGCCACTGCATGAGCTAAATTATTATATACTTGAATATTACTATCATCCCAATTTAAAATAGCCTCATAAATTAGCTGAGAAAGTTCAGGTTTTTGCACATATAAATATTGATTTGCTTGTTTTTTTAATATCTCCAGAAATTCTTTTACATCTTCTTCTTGTAAATTCCAATTGTCATTACTAAAAGTTGATAACCAAATTGACTCAGCTTGAGTTTCATCTCCTTGCAATAACCAACATAGTCCTAAATACCAATAAGAATCAATTAAATTAGGAGCTAATTCAATACATTTTTCATAAAAATAGATTGCGTCTGTAAAATTTTCCTGTTGTAGATAACTTTCTACTTGATTTTTCATTAGCTTTGTTTTTGGCAGAATAATTAAATTCAGATCCCCGACTTCTTAAAGAAGTCGGGGATCTTTTCTTTTCTTTTATAATAAATATTAACTCAAAAGATGGTATATTCATCCTTTGTATATTTTTAATTCCATACCCATAATATTATGCAGCAAGTAATTGGAATTGATTTAGGGGGAACTGCGATTAAGTTAGGACGATTCACAGCAGATGGTAATTGTTTACAATCTATATCTGTGGATACTCCCCAACCAGCAACCCCAGAGGCAGTATTATCTACAATGGTAGATGCGATCGCCCAAATTGACCCTCATAATGAAAGTATTGCCATTGGTTTAGGTACTCCTGGTCCTGCTGATGCTACGGGAAGAATTGCGAAAGTTGCGATTAATCTAGTAGGATGGCATGATATCCCCTTAGCAGATTGGTTAGAGGCTAAAACTGGTAAACCGACAATTTTAGCTAATGATGCTAATTGTGCTGGTTTAGGAGAAGCTTGGCTAGGTGCAGGCCGAAATTTCCCCAATTTGATTTTACTGACTTTGGGAACTGGAGTCGGTGGGGCAATTATTCTTAATGGTAAATTATTTGTAGGATACCAAGGTGCAGCAGCAGAATTAGGTTTAATTACCTTATATCCTGATGGACCAATGTGTAATAGTGGTAATCAAGGTTCATTAGAACAACATACTTCAATTTCTGCTATCCGTCGGCGTACAGGCAAAGAACCCGCAGAATTAGGCGCACTTGCCCAAACTGGAGATGTAGAAGCTTTAACTTTTTGGCAAGAATATGGTAAAGACTTAGGAATTGGTTTAACCAGTTTACTCTATGTCCTCACACCCCAAGCCATTATTATTGGTGGTGGTGTGAGCGCGAGTTTTGAGTTTTTCTTACCGTCACTGAAAGCAGAAATCGAAAAACGAGTTTTACCAACTTCCCGCGCAGGGTTACAAATTCTCCCAGCAGAATTAGGAAATGCAGCGGGAATGGTAGGCGCTGCTAAATTAGCATTAACAACTGTTAACTGTTAACTGTTAACTGTTAACCGTCAACTGTTAACCGTCAACCGTCAACCGTCAACTGTCAACTGTCAACCGTCAACTGTCAACCGTCAACCGTCAACCGTCAACCGTCAACTGATTAAGAAACCTCTACTGGCTTGGGTATAGTAGTTGTAGAATGATATTGAGAGAGAGCAGCCGTCATAAATCCTTTGAATAAAGGATGAGGTGCGTTAGGACGAGATTGAAATTCAGGGTGAAATTGACAAGCGATAAAGAAAGGATGTTTGGGATATTCGATGATTTCTACTAATCTACCGTCAGGAGATGTACCACTCACCAAATAACCCGAATCTAACAACTGACTTCGATAAACGTTGTTAAATTCATAACGGTGACGGTGGCGCTCATAAATGACTTCTTCTTGATAAAGTTGGAAAGCTAGAGTATTGGGAAGTACCCGACAAGGATAAAGTCCCAGGCGCATCGTTCCGCCTAAATCTACTACATCCTGCTGTTCTGGCAACAGGTTAATAACAGGATCTTCGGTATATTGGTCAAATTCTGCACTATTGGCATTAGATAGGCCTGCGACATTTCTCGCCCATTCAATCACAGAACACTGCATCCCTAAGCATAAACCTAAAAAGGGAATTTGGCGATCGCGTGCATATTTAATAGCCGCAATTTTCCCATCTATGCCCCGATTCCCAAAACCACCGGGAACAATGATACCATCAACACCTGAGAGATAGTTTTCCGGTGGTTCATTTTCCAGAACTTCCGAGTTTACCCACCGTAACCGCAAATCACCATGAGTGGCAATAGCCGCATGACGTAAAGATTCTACCACAGAAAGATAGGCATCACTTAACCGCACATATTTACCAACAATAGCGATTTCGACAGTATATTTAGGATTATACATCCGGTCTACCATCATTTCCCATTGCGTCATATTGGGTTGACGCTGTTCCATTTGCAGTAAGTTGAGAACCTGTTCTGCTAGTCCTTCCCGTTCTAAAAGGACTGGAACTTCATAGATACTACGGGCATCTGGGCTAGTAATGACACATTCTACAGGAACATCACAAAACTCTGATAACTTTTGTTTTAAGCCGGCAGGAATGGGGCGATCGCTGCGACATACTAAGATATCTGGTTGAATGCCAATTGATCTTAATTCCTTGACAGAATGTTGAGTCGGCTTAGTTTTCATCTCTCCCGCAGCAGCAATCCAAGGCAACAAAGTAACGTGCAAATATAAAACATTGCGCCGTCCGACTTCCTTCCGCAATTGCCGAATTGCTTCTAAAAACGGTAGTGATTCAATATCACCCACAGTCCCGCCAATTTCCGTAATCACAGCGGAAGGATTAGTTTCTTTGGCAACTCTGAGAATCCTCTCTTTAATCTCATTGGTAATGTGAGGAATTACCTGAACAGTGCCGCCATTGTAGTCTCCTCGGCGTTCCTTATTAATAACTGACTGATAAATCAAGCCAGTAGTAACACTGTTGAGGCGAGACATTGAAGTATCAGTAAAGCGCTCATAATGTCCTAAATCCAAATCCGTTTCTGCACCATCTTGAGTTACAAAAACTTCCCCATGCTGAAAAGGACTCATTGTGCCTGGGTCAACGTTAATATAAGGATCAAGTTTGAGAATGGAAACCGAATAATCCCGCGATTTCAGCAAACGTCCCAGACTTGCTGCTACAATGCCCTTACCAATACTGGAAACCACGCCCCCAGTAACAAAGATAAACTTAGTCATAGTATTTTCAATTTCTAGCAACTTCTAAATATAGTTTGCGTCTCCAAAGAGGAGAATTTGTGTAGACAATTTTGTAGGCTTGTATGAAGGATGAATTTTACCTCATGACTAAATTCCCTTATTTGCGGCCAATGTATTGCGACTTTTACGTTCATGTTTAATTCCATCTTGGCCATTGTGCCACAGTCCCTATCCTGAAATCTTCTTTGTTTGTCCATGAAAAAACTCTTAGGATTAGTATTATTTAATTTTTTATTTACCTCCTCAGTTGCGTTAGCACAAGAACCTCTTTTAGTAGTTTTTCCCCCGACAAACTACCAAACCAGCACAGAAAAAATATTTTTTATCGGTACAGCGCCACCGGACGGGCAAGTTTTAATTAATGGTAAACTCGTTAACCGTAGCAAGGCTGGGCATTTTTCCCCTAGTTTTCCCTTGCAGTTAGGAGAAAATATATTTAAAGTCCATTACCAAAATCAAGAACGAGAGATTAAGATCATTAGGGTGTCTACTCAACCTCAGTTACCCCAGGGCTTGGGCTTTGCGAAAGATTCCTTGACTCCTGCTGCTGATATTGCCAGATTACCAGGAGAATTAATTTGTTTTAGTGCAGTTGCACCACCTCAAGCAACTGTCTCGGTTAACCTAGTGAATCAAAATATTGCCCTTTTACCCCAACCTCCACAAGCACAATTACCTCCCAATTCGAGTATTTTGACGGGGTTAAATCAACCTAATCTATCTAGTCTTACCAAATACCAAGGTTGTACAACAGTCACAAATGCTGCTGATTTAGGAAAACCTCAATTTAATTTACAACTGAATAATCAAAGAATAACTCAAACTGGTTTGGGCAAAATCGAAATTCTCGCGCCAACACAGTTAGCAGTTGCAGAAATTACATCAGAATCAGGCGTTGCTCGCACGGGACCCAGCACCGATTATTCACGACTGACACCATTGCCAAAAGGAACTAGGGCAAGTGTGACGGGGAAAGAAGGTGAATGGTTGCGCTTAGACTATGGGGCTTGGATTAATAGCAAAGAAACCAAAATTATATCAGGTGCGGTTGCTTCACAGACAGTTATTCATAGTGTAGGTTATCGGCAATTGCCTGAAGCGACAGAGATTCGTTTTCCTTTAGAAGCTGCTGTGCCGGTGAGTGTGGAACAGGGAAATAACTCTTTTATTCTCACTCTCTACAATACCACTGCTAAAACAGACACAATTCGTCTAGATGATGACCCTCTAATTTCTCGCCTAGATTGGCAACAGGTAAGTCCTACACAGGTTAAATATACTTTTAACCTCAAAAAGCTCCAACAGTGGGGCTATAAGCTGAGGTATGATAATACAACTTTGGTTTTAACTTTACGTCATCCACCCAAGCTTAAAAATAACAAACGCCTACCTTTATCTGGCATCAAGATTTTACTTGATCCAGGGCATGGTGGGAAAGAATCTGGCGCTACTGGTCCAACTGGGTATTTGGAAAAAGATGTGAATTTGATAATTTCTAAATTACTGCGAGATGAGTTGGCCAAGCGCGGCGCTAAGGTAGTAATGACCAGAGAAGATGATCGAGATGTGTCTTTGGTCGAACGTCAGGTAATCATTGGTAAAGAAGAACCTGCAATTTCTCTTTCCATCCATCATAACTCTTTACCAGATAATGGTGATGCCGAAAAAACCAAAGGATTTTCCAGTTTTTGGTATCATCCTCAAGGACATAGTGTTGCTGTATTCTTACATAATTACGTAGTCAAAAACCTCCGTAAACCTTCTGCTGGCGTATTTTGGAATAATTTAGCCCTGACTCGTCCTAGTGCTGCACCTTCGGTATTATTGGAATTGGGGTTTATGAGTAATCCTGATGAATTTGAGGAGATAGTTAATCCTCAAGCACAGAAGAAAATGGCTAATACGTTGGCTGACGGGATAACTGAATGGTTTAAAATGGTGAAAGAATAACACCCCACCCCTAACCCCTCCCCGCAAGCGAGGAGGGGGACTGGATTATTTTTGGTTAGGTGTCAAAATGTCTGTGAAAACGATTGTCAATTTTATTGGTTTTCTGTTGGTTACAGGTTAAACAGAGTGTTTGTAAGTTACTAATATCGTTTTTTCCCCCACGAGATAAGGGGATAATATGATCAATGGTGAGTTGCGTTTCTTGGGAGATTTTACCGCAGCTTTGACATTGATATTTATCTCTTTGGAAAACATAGTTTCTGACTTCTGGGGGTATGGTGATTCGTGGGGTTTTGTTCATGTTTTTTGTCTGAATCAGGATAACCAGGATTATAGGATTTACAGGATTGTAATTTGATGATTGATAGACGTGAATGATGTATTGATTATTACAGTAATTTTATAAAAATTAACCTTTCTTCATACTAATCATCAACACCTAACCAATAATTAAACAATCACATCCTGTACATCCTGATTCTGACAATAATATGCTATTTTGAATATAGGATACATCAAAGTAACTATTAACTCAGAGTAATTATTAATTAAAAATTATGCTAAATCAACCTATTTCCACTGTTTTAACCCAAGTCCAGCAAAACTTAAAACAACTTTATGGAGAACAGTTAGAAAAACTAATTTTATATGGTTCACAAGCCAGAGGAACAGCACAACCAGATTCAGATATTGATATTTTAATCGTGTTGAAAGATGTTTTTAACTATTCTCAAGAAAGTGAAAAAATTAGTCAATTAATCGCGGATTTATGCCTAGAATATAATGTTTTAATCAGTTGTGCTTTTGCTAATCGTGAACAATTAGAAAATCATGATAGTGGTTTTTTTCGTAATATTAGAAAAGATGGTTTAGTAATATGAATCCTGAACAACAAAGATTGTTAGAAAAAGCCGAGAGAAGTTTACAAGCAGCAGAAGAACTTAACCAAAAAGGTTTTGCTGAATTTGCTGCTTCTCGTGGTTATTATGCCATGTTTTATATTGCTACGGCTTTTTTAGAAGGGGAAGGACTGGCTTATTCTAAACATTCAGCCGTTATTGCTGCTTTTGGAGAAAAATTCGCTCGCACAGAAAGAGTTCCTCGTGAATTTCATCGTTATTTAATTGATGCAGAAAGAACTCGTTTACGCGGTGACTATAATACTGATCCTAATATTACAGAAGGTGATGCGGATCTGATTATTCAAAGAACTATAGAAATTCTGAATTTTGCCAAGACGAATATTGATAGTTTATAAATTGAGGCTATTTTGTCTGAATCAGGTGGTTATCGAGCGACTTGTACTGAGCTTGTCGAAGTAAGTCGAGATAATAACCAGAATTAAAGGATTTACAGGATGTTTAAGTAGGTGAACAGAAAAAATTCAAGGTATGTGAAGAAAAGTAAAATCGCCCAAAACCTCTTCACTCTTGCCTTTTGCCTTGCCGTAACGACAATTTTTAATGCCAACCTACTTATTGTCTACATCAAATATAACATCAATTAATAATTCACTTGATCAATATCGGTGTGAATAAAATCATTACCTTTGAATAATAAAGGTTGATTTGTAGATTTTGCTAAAGCATAAGAAAAGCAATCTCCCATATTCAGTTTTGCAGGATGACGGCCTTTACCAAATTTCAAAAATGCTGCACTTGCTAATTGTGCCTGTTCTACAGTAAAAGGTACAATAGTTATAGACAATGCTGCAATTAATAAATTCAAATTTTCTACACCTTGCTGACCATGTTTAGTACCTAAAACGATGGATGCTTCTACATAACCTGGAGAAGAAAGTAAACAATCTACACTTTCGTTAATAAGTTCAATCAATATCAATTCTTCAGGTTCAGCATAAATAATTGCCATAATAGCAGAAGTATCAATAACCATTATTCTGGGATTCCAAACTCGTTATAACCAATAATTTCATCAGGAGTTCTGCTATCAAGAACTGGTAAATTTCTAATCTGATGACAAATACTCCGAACAAGATTAATATCAATTTTGTTCTCTTTGCGATTTGGTAAGGAAATAGGATGAGCTTGATATAAAAGTTTTCCTGTTATTTCCATACCGGCAAAATTTGGGGGAAGTTTCAGATATAAATAACCATTTTCATCTACACGAGCATCAAAATTAATTTGTTGCATTGTCTTTTCTGATCAATTTAATTACGGAATTCTTGATTTTACCTCTATTTCGATTGTAACATATTGTCTGATAGCGTAGCGTGGCGTAAGCCATATCAGGATAACCACCGATTAAAGGATTTACAGGATTTTTATGGCTAAATTTATTTAGTCCGTTTTAACGGACTTTGGTTATGAGACTCTTAATTTATTCCCAGGCTAAATATGCTAATCTAATTTAGATTCTCCAGCTAATTTGAGGACATCATTAATAATGCTATCAGTCAACCACATTCCTTGTTGACGTAGTATGGTAATTACAGAAGCAACAGAAGACAAATAACCCAGTTTTTTCGCTTTAACTAAAACACCCAATGTTCCTGTATATTTTAAGTGATATATATTAGCAATTCTTCGGGCTAATTGATCATCAAAAATCAACAAACTACCAGGATTTTCTAATCCTAATGCTAATACTTCTGCTTCTCCTTGTCCCAAATCTATAACAGCAGGAATTAAACTAATTGATTTAACAGGAGTAATATAAATCCATTCAATAGCATGAATATCTGGGACATTAATTCCTTGATTTTTGCCAACTGCTAATTCTTCAATTACCGCAGGAGGTGTGATAACTTCTCCATACAATTTTTGCAGTAGTTCTAAATAACCAACTTGATGAAGATATAGCAGAGGAGAAGTATTGACAATCACTAAAGAATCAGGCATTGTTAACATCTTGTTCTAATTGTTCTAAAGTTAAAGAAAAGGGAGAAACTTGATAATGTCCTAAAATTGTTAAAAATTCTACCCGTGACATTCCCGCTAATTGTGCTGCTCTTCCTGATGAAAGTTTACCAAGTTCAAACAGTTTAACTGCTGCTAAAATTTGTATTTCTCTAGTCAGACTTTCTGGAGTTTCTTTGAGACTAATTAAGATTTCTTCAGGTATTTCTAAGGATACGGTACTCATAATATGATTCTCTAATTGAGTTTGGGGTGTTGATTAATCTTTATTATAGTCTGAATCAGGACTCCCTTCGGGAAGTCAAAAGTCAAAAGTCAAAATTTTACATTTGTCTGATAGCGTAGCGTGGCGTAGCGTGGCGTAAGCCATATCAGGATAACCACCGATTATAGGATTTACAGGATTGTTATTTGATGGTTAATGTCTGTTGTTTTATTGTCCCCCATTATCAATTAACAAAAGGATTCTCAATCTTTAGTCCAGTAATTCCTTTAAAATCACCGACATTTCTTGTTACTAAAAATGCGTCTTGATTTATTGCTGTAGCGGCGATAATTGCATCAGGAAGTTTAATTTTATATTGTCGTTTGATTTGGATTGTCTGATTTTCAATTTCTCGTAACAATGGAACTGTGTTAAACTGGGATAGTAACCCACATTCCGCACCCCCCGGTGTCACAATCGGTAATTTCGGATTTTTGAATACATTAAAGGATAATTTTTATACAAAAATGTCGAAATTTTAGGTAGCGATCGCTAATCCCAAATCCCCAAACGACCATTTTTCGTTGTGTGACAGTTTAGGGTGCGGAAGATGGGATAGTAAATCTTCAATAGACTGTTCCTCCTCTTTTGATAAGCCGGCAAAACTCAGTAATTCAATGCGGATAATTGGTGAAACTAGAATTTCGTGCAAATTCAAAAACTCTTCTGTAAACCATGAATTAACCGTTATATCATCAGCTAGATAGTAAATAAAAATATTGGTATCATAAAGATATTTCATTCTTCCCATTCCTGACGCAGAGTATCTAAATGAGCTAACATTGCTGCTTTTTTATGCTTTAAAATTCCTTTGGCTTGAATAATTTTTTCATAGTCTTTTTTCCAATGTAATAGCATTGATTCAGGTACATCTACTGTAATTGAATCTTCATCTTGAGATACAAGATAATGTCTTGGTATTTTGATTAATGGCATAGTTTTATGCTCCTGTTTCTCTCAATTCAGATTCTAACATAATGACTAAGTAGGTTGGCGTTAAAAATTGTCGTTATGGCAAGGCAAGAGGCAAGAGGCAAAAGGCAAGAGTGAAGAAGTTTTGAGGGATTTTACTTTTCTTCACACATTTTGGTTATTTTACGTCCACCTACTTATATAAAATTGTCAGAATCAGGATACCCAGGATTAAAGGATTTACAGGATTGTTATTTGATGGTTGATAAATGAGACTTATGTATTGGTTCTTACATCTTACTTCATAAATATTCACTTTTCTCCATACTAATCATCAACAACTAACCAATAATCAAACAATCACATCCTGTATATCCTTAAATCCTGGGCATTCTGATTGAGACAATATTGAATTTATCTAAAAACCTAGCAAAATTACCCAAATATGGTATATTTAATAGAGGATATATCAAACAAAAATTGATTTATAACAATGTACAACTGATTGAGATAAAATAGAATAAATGAATTTATGGAATGGAATATAAAAAATGGTATAAAGAAAATATTGCCATAGCAGATAAACGGTATAGAGGATATTTGGAGACAATCAAGGAAGAAAAATCATGAAAAAATATACAACTTTATCTGAAGAATTAAATCAACTTTCTCAAGAAAGAAAAGAAATTATTGTTGCAAGAACTTCTGAAATAAGGTTAGAAGAAATTACGCTTCAACATTTGGGGGAAAAACTGGGTTTATCACAATCAGAATTAGCTGCTAGTTTCGAGTTATCCCAAAGAGAAATATCTGATTTAGAAAGTGGACAAAGTTTAGAATTAAATACACTGCGTAATGTTGTTAATGCTTTAGGAGGAACTATGGAAATTATTATTAAACTTCCTAACAAAGAACCTATTATGATGAATTTGTCTGATAGCGAAGCGTGGCGTTAGCCATATCAGGATAACCACCGATTATAGGATTTACAGGATTATTATTTGATCATTGATAGATATAATTGATTATTAATTTTTACTTTTCTCCATACTAATCATCAACAACTAACCAATAATTAAACAATCACATCCTGTACATCCTCAAATCCTGGACATCCTGATTCTGACAAATGTAAAATTTTGACTTTTGACTTTTGACTTTTGACTTCCCGAAGGGTGTCCTGATTCAGACAATAATATGCTATTTTCAATACAGCATACATGAAACCAACGATTAACGAATCATGAATAATCCACAACAACCGCGAGAATACGATGCTGTGCTTGGTGGTAATAGTCCATCACTAGAAGGTGCGGCGGTTTTAGGTGGTATTGAAGGGGTAAAATTACGGTTACAAAATCCAGATGCAAAGGTGAAAATTGCCGCACTTGAGCAAGCATTGAATTATGGAGAACAGGGGTTAGATTTAGTAATTGCAGGTTTAAAGGATGAATCTTGGGATATTCAAAATGCAGCTTATTTATTACTAAAGTCTAGAACAGAAGAAAAAATTTCACAGGTTTTAATAGAGTCTGATGCACATTTAAGAATAGGATGTACAAATGACTATACTTGCTTATGTAACTATCTCGCACAAGCAAAATGGGAAGAAGCAGATAAAGAAACAAGACGGGTAATGTTAGTGGTTGCGAAGCGGGAAATGGAAAATAGTTTAGAAGTGGAAGATATTGATAATTTTCCGTGTGAAGACCTCCGCACTATTGACCAGTTGTGGGTAAAATATAGCAATGGACGGTTTGGGTTTTCTGTTCAAAAGCGCATTTATCAAGAATTTATTGAAAACGGATATGAGTATGGGTCTAAGGATATCTGGGAAGCTTTTGGAGACAAAATAGGATGGACATATGAGACTTGGACAACAGGAGAGAAGTGTTGGTCATGTAGTGGGACTTCTGATATAACATCACCCAAAGGAAAACTCCCATGTTGCCCATGTTGGTCTTATGATCGGGATCATTATCTGGTGGAAATAGGGGAGTATGGGAGTTGGGACGCAAAGTGGACTTATCTTGTCGTTTTGGTACTATTTTTAAGGATGGAAACTTGTAGACTTTAACATATAACTGTCTGAATCAGGATATCCAGGATTTAAGGATTGACAGGATTGTAATTTGATGGTTGATAGATGAGATTCATATATTTATTCTTCCATCTCACTTCATAGATATTCACTTTTCTCTATACTAATCATCAACAAATAACGAATAATCAAACAATCACATCCTGTACATCCTCAAATCCTGGTCATCCTGATTCAGACAATAATATGCTATTTTATATACAGCATACATGAAACCAACGATTAACGAATCATGAACAATCCACAACAACCGGGAAAATACGATGCTGTGCTTGGTGGTAATAGTCCATCCCTAGAAGGTGCAGCCGTTTTAGGTGGTATTGAAGGGGTAAAATTACGGTTACAAAATCCAGATTCAAAGGTGAGAATTGCTGCATTGAAACAAGCATTGAATTATGGAGAACAGGGTTTAGATTTAGTAATTGCAGGTTTGAAAGATGAATCTTGGGATATTCAAAATGCGGCTTATTTAATATTAAATTCTAGAACAGAACCAAGAATTAAGCAAATATTACAAGATCCTCGTCAATTAGGTTTAAAACTACAACAAATTGAAGTAGTAACAGTCAATAAATTCGGGGAAATCATTCAGCGTCAGCCGCGTGTAGCTAGATATTTTATAGAAGATTTGGGTAATGGTGTCAAGTTAGAAATGGCTGCAATTCCTGGTGGTACTTTTATGATGGGTTCACCAGAAAATGAAATAGGAAGAAGTGATGATGAAAGTCCTCAGCATCAAGTCACAGTTCCTAGTTTATTCATGGGAAAATATCAATTGACACAAGAACAGTATCAAGCAATTATGGGAAGTAATCCTTCTAACTATAAAGGTGAAAACCGCCCTGTAGAAAGCGTTAGTTGGGATGATGCGGTGACATTCTGTGAACGGTTAAGCCAAAAAACAGGAAAAAACTACACCTTACCTAGCGAAGCACAATGGGAGTATGCTTGTAGAGCCGGAACTACCACACCTTTTTATTTTGGTGAAAGTATTACCCCAGATTTGGTAAACTATGATGGTATATTCCCTTATGGTTCTGCACCTGAAGGTAAGGATCGTCAACAACCCACAGATGTAGGCTCTTTTCCCCCTAATGCCTTTGGTTTGTATGATATGCACGGCAATGTTTGGGAATGGTGTTTGGATGATTGGATAGATAACTATAATAACACACCTACAGATGGTAGTGCTGTAACAAGTTCAAGCCCAAAAAAACTGCTGCGTGGTGGTTCTTGGTACAGACCTGCTAAGTACTGTCGTTCCGCGATTCGCGCCAGCTATACGCGTGTCCCTAGGGACAGCACCTTCGGTTTCCGTTTAGTCGTATCTTCCAGAACTCAGTAGCCCTTGGTGCTTTTACCCTCTTACCCTTGGTACTTCTTACTATTTTCCCTCTCCCCCCGCCGTCAGGCGATTAATTTTTTTGTCAGAATCAGGATATCCAGGATTAAAGGATTGACAAGATTGTAATTTGATGGTTGATAGATGAGATTCATATATTTATTCTTCCATCTCACTTCATAAATATTCACTTTTCTCCATACTAATAATCAACAACCAACCAATAATCAAACAATCACATCCTGTACATCCTCAAATCCTGGACATCCTGATTCAGACAAAAAATTTTCTTCTTTGCAACTTTGCGCGAAATAAAAAACCCAATAAACTAATAACTAATCCCCCTATTTATACATAATGAATAACCCCCATCAACAACTACTCCAACAAATAGACTTAATGCTTCGCGCCCGCTATCCCCTACTATATATAGTCGGAGTCGAAGAAGAACCAATAGAACAAGTCCTCCAACAACTCACCCAAATATCCCAGACACCACGACAACTATTATTATGGGATATCGTGACCGGTTGGGATGACAACGGAACTGATAAAGGTTCAGTCATGGGTGCATTATCAAGAATTACCAAAACCCCAGAAAATACAACCACAATATTTGTATTGCGAGACATCCATTTTATCCTCAAAAACCCCGAAACAGAAAAAAATGCTCCCGTAATTCGGGCTATCAAAAACCTCACCCGTCAACTCAAACGCACACGCCAAACCCTCATCCTCACCAGTCATACATTAACCATTCCCCCAGAACTACAAGAAGAAGTTACAGTAATTGATTTTCCCTTACCCAACATCGAAGAAATTGATTATTTAATTCAGCAATTAATAGTCCCCGAAAAACTTAACTTAAATGGACTAGGAAAAGAACAATTAATCAAAGCCTGTCAAGGATTAAGTCGCGCCAGAATTAGAAGAGTTTTAGCCGCAGCTTTAGCAGCAAAAGGACAAGTCAACGAAACAGATATTGATAGAGTATTAGAAGAGAAAAAACAAGCAGTTCGCCAAACGGGAATCTTAGAATTTTACACCGCCAATGAATCATTAAAAAATGTCGGTGGTTTAGAAAATCTCAAACAGTGGGTGCGAATGCGTCAAGATGCTTTTACCGAAGAAGCACGACGTTATGGAATCCCCAACCCCAAAGGCGTTTTATTAGTAGGAATCCAAGGAACAGGAAAATCATTATCAGCCAAAACTATCGCCCATGAATGGCGTTTACCATTGTTACGTTTAGACGTGGGGAGATTATTTGGGGGAATAGTCGGAGAAAGTGAAAATCGCATTCGCCAAATGATTCAATTAGCAGAAGCAATATCACCCTGTGTATTATGGATGGATGAAATAGATAAAGCATTTGGTAATATTAATAGTGGTACAGATGGTGACTCTGGCACATCGCGCCGGGTATTTGGTACACTCATTACCTGGATGCAAGAAAAAAACAGTCCGGTGTTTATGGTAGCTACTGCTAATAATGTGCAAATATTACCAGCGGAGTTATTAAGAAAAGGGCGATTTGATGAAATATTTTTTTTAAATTTACCCACAGAAAAAGAACGCCATGATATTTTTAAAGTCCACTTGCAAAAAATCCGTCCTTCCCGACTGCGAGAATTTGATTTACAAAGACTCGCCAAAAATAGCGAAAACTTTAGCGGTGCAGAAATTCAACAAGTAATTATTGATGGAATGCACCGCGCTTTTGGTAGTTTAATAGATGGTAATAGGCGGGATTTTAACACAGAAGATATTTTAGCTGCGGTATCGGAAACAGTTCCTTTAGCGGCTATTGCTAAGGAACAAATTACCAGTTTAAAACGCTGGGCGGCGGAAGCTGGCGCAAGAACGGCTTCTATTGATACACTGTTAATTGAGGAGTTAAAGGTTTATTCTCAGCAGCAAGGTTTGGGTCCTTTGGAGGTGGATTAAATAAATTATTAATGAACCACGAAGGAACGAAGAACACGAAGGGAAGAGAGTTTAAGAGAGATTTTTCATAGGAGTTAATTTTTTATGTCTCATTTTACAACTATCAAGGTGCAAATTAAACAGGGTGAAGTGCTGCTTCAAGTATTAAAAGAGTTGGGTTATCAGGTTGAACAAAATACTCATATTCGGGGTTATATGGGTGATAAAACTAATGCTGAATATGTGATTAAGCAATCTAATGGTTATGATTTAGGTTTTCGTAAAAATGAAGAAAGTTATGAATTAGTGGCAGATTTTTGGGGTGCAAAAATTAATCAACAGGAGTTTATTAATAAAATCAGTCAAAAATACGCCCATAAAACCTTGATGGAAACAATTCAAACTGAGGGTTTTAATGTGGAGGAAGAGGAAGTTTTAGCAGATGGTACGGTGCGGGTTTTAGTTGGTAGATGGGTTTAAATGATGTTTAAAAAAATGGCGATTAGAAATCGCATCTACACAGACGAAACCCGCCTTCGCGGGTTAGAAATCCTTATTTTTTTAGTCCACGAAGGTGGACTTTGTTTGTGTAGCCGCGAATTCCATTCGCCCGGATTTATTAACATTATTAAAAAGAAATCGCATCTACACAGACGAAACCCACCTTCGCGGGTTAGAAATCCTTATGTTTTTTAGTCCACGAAGGTGGACTTTGTTTGTGTAGACGCGAATTCCATTCGCCCGGATTTATTAACATTATTAAAAAGGAAAAATCATCATGGCAGAATATCAAAAGATTGAATATCGCATTGCTAAAGATGGTAAAATAGTGGAAAAAGTTTTAAATGCAAATGGTTCTAGTTGTGTGGAAACAACAAAAGGGGTAGAACAATCTTTAGGAGAAATAGAATCTCAGGAATTGTTACCCGAATATTATCAAGATGATGAATTTATTACAACTTCTGAAAATCAATCCTTACAACAGCAGTAAACTAAAACCCAATTTATTCGATAAATTGGGTATTTAAACCTATAATGGGTATATCTCCGCAAAAAATTCTTCATTTTTTACTTCTAGGAATGGCTTGATTATGCTCCAAAGACTATATGTAAACAACTTCAGATGTTTAGAAAACTTTGAACTGACAATGAAAGAGATGCCATCTGCTCTCTTGATTGGTAAAAATGGTGTAGGTAAATCAACTATTGCTAAAGCCTTGGAGGTACTTCAAGCTATTGCTAGAGGTACAAATAGATTGCGGGATCTTGACGGAGATCCTCATCTTATTGGACCGAAGGATTTCGCTCCTGGAAAGTCTGACATTCCCATTCGCGTAGAAATAGAAGTATTACTTGAGAATAAATTATACAAATACATACTAGCATTGGATTTGCCAGAAAAATTTAAAGAACTACGAGTTTTTGAAGAACAATTTTTAGTTTCAGGAAATCCAATTTACTCTAGAAAAGCTGCTCAAGTCACTATTCATAATAATGCACAAAATAACGAAGCTCAGTTTTCAGTAGATTGGCATTTAGTAGCTATGCCAATAATTGGAAATGATAGTCTTCATGTTTTTAAGAATTGGCTTTCTGAGATGATTATTTTAGCACCAATTCCCAGTTTGATGACTGGAAATTCCCCCGGTGAAACTTTAGAACCAAAGCGAGATGGTTCAAATATTGGAGAATGGTTTTCTGGGATACTCGGTCGTTATCCTGCTTCCTATAGAAAAATTGACGAATATCTCAGAGAGATTATGCCAGACTTTCAAGATTTTCTCAATGAAATTATTGGTAAGGATTTGAAAAGTCTAATTGTTAGATTTGAGAAAAATAATGCAACTTTGAATGTTAATTTTCAAGATTTATCAGATGGTGAAAAATGCTTTTTTCTTTGCGCTTTGGTATTAGCTGCTAATAAATTCTATGGACCAATTTTCTGTTTTTGGGATGAACCCGATAATTATCTTTCTCTGTCAGAAGTAGGTAGTTTTATCATGTCTCTACGACGTTCATTTAAAAATAGTGGGCAAATTTTAGTAACTTCTCATAATCCTGAAGCAATTAGAGAATTCTCTGATGAAAATACCTTCTTTCTGGATCGAAAAAGTCACTTAGAACCAACTTTAATTAGGTTGCTTAGTGATATACCTGCTACTGGTGATTTAATCAATGCCTTAATTTGTGGAGACATAGAATTATGATAAATAGATATAATCCACACCTTATTATTTTACCTGAAGATGATCATAATCGTCAGATTGCTAATGGATTTAAACAAGATTTAAATGTAAATTTCGATGTTATTCAAACTTTAGCAATAGCTCGTGGTTGGAGAAAAGTTCTGGAGGAATTTGAAAAAAATCATATTAGTAAGATGCGACAATATCCACAAATGAATATGTTATTGCTGATTGATTTTGATGATGATCAAGAAGATAGATTTAGTTATGCAAAAGATTATATTCCAGAGGATATAAGAAATAGAGTATTTATCCTTGGAGTAAAAATTGAACCAAGAGATTTGAAAAAAGATGTTCTTAACAACTTTAACCATATTAAAAGTTTTGAGAATATCGGAGAAGCACTTGCTAAAGAATGCGCTGAAAACAAAAATGAATTATGGGGACACGATCTTTTAATACATAATAAACCTGAGTTAGAACGAATGGTTGTATCTGTTAAACCATTTCTGTTTCCAAATTAGACTAAAAAAACAATATGCTAGAACAAATTAATCAATTCGGTTTTGCTATAATTCTCGTAATCATCGTTTATATTATTCTGCGAGTATTATTTCCAGAAAATAATCAAGATACCTCTATCAATAATCAATCTGTAACTTCTCCAGATACAGAACAAAAAATCAAAGATTTAGAGTTACAATGTCAACGACTGCGAGAAGAACTAAAACAACAATCTCAACAATGTCAACGACTGCGAGAAGAATTAAAACAACAATCTCAACAATTACAAAGCGATTTTCAACAAGAAACATTTACCCAATTACAAACTTTACTCAGCAACTATCCCACAGTCAAAAAAATGGCATTAGCCAAACCTGAATTACCCGCTAAAAACCTAGTTTCTCTATTTACATCATTAGATAATTTAATTACCAGTTGGGGTTATACTGCTATTGGGGAAACTTGGGAACAGGTTAATTATAATCCCCAATTACATCAAGCTGATAGCGATGATATTCAAGAAGGGGAATTAGTCTATATTCGTTTTATTGGTTATCAAGATGGTGATAAAGTTCTCTATCCTGCAAAAGTTAGTCGCACTCTTCCACCAGGATTCAATAATACTTAAACTCATGAATTTGTAGGTTGGGTTGAGGAACGAAACCCAACATTTACTGCTTACAATTTTTTAGATCATATATTTATTCTGTCTTAACCCAACATCAAGATATCAATTATCTATCATTTTTGTTGGGTTGCGCTTCGCTTAACCCAACCTACTTAAATTATGACAACTATCGCAATTGATTTTGGTACAAGCAATACTGTAATTAGTATTTTAGAACCTGATACTCAACAACCTAAAAGTTTACGTTTTCCTAATTTATCCCGTGTATTTGTGGGTGTTACTCCTCAAGGTGAAAGAGTAGAATTTCCGATTATTCCCAGTTTAATGTTTATATCAGGTAATAATATTATATTAGGTGAAGGTGTTCGTAGTCAAAGATTAGGACTTTCTCAAGCTTATCCTCCTGAACGTTTATTTAAAAAGTTTAAACGTGATTTAGCTGGAGATTATCAACCACCAGCAAGACAAATTGATGGGATAAATTATAATGCTATTTCTGTTTCCGAGTTGTTTATCCAAACTATTTGGACAGAAATTAAAAAGCAAAATATCGAACCTAGTCATTTAATTTTTACTGTTCCCGTTGGTGCTTTTGAACGTTATTTAGATTGGTTTCGAGATTTAGGTCAAAAATTAAATGTTCCTCAAGTTTCCATTGTTGATGAATCTACTGCGGCGGCTTTAGGATATGCTGTAAAACGCCCTGGTAAGTTAATTTTAGTGGTTGACTTTGGTGGGGGAACTCTCGATTTAAGCTTAGTTAAAACTGTGAATAATTCTGATGAAAATAACAGTTTACGCGCTGAGGTTTTAGCTAAATCGGAAGCTTATGTAGGTGGTGAAGATATTGATGTTTGGATAGTTGATGATTATTTACATTCTCAAAATTTAACACCTGAACAAGTTGGAAAGATTGGTTATCAGAATTTATTAGAAATTGCGGAAAGGTTAAAAATTCAATTATCAAAGAATCAATCTGTAGCTGAAAGTTGGTTTGATGATGAATCTTTTATGTCTTATGAATTAAAAATCAATCGTGAAAAATTAGAGGAGATTTTAGAATATAGACAATTTTTACAACAGTTACGAGATACCTTAGATGAAGTTTTAGCTTCTGCTTTGCGAAAGGGTATTAGTAAAAATGATATTGAACAAGTTTTATTAGTGGGAGGAAGTTGTTTAATTCCCGCAGTTCAACAATTAATTATATCTTATTTTGGTAAAGCTAAGGTAAAAATAAATAAACCTTTTGATGCTGTCTGTCATGGTGCATTAGCAATAACGCAGATTACCGAAATAGATGATTTTTTACGTCATAGTTACGCGATTCGTTTATGGGAAAGTTACAGCAAAAGTTATATTTACCATCTGCTATTTACCAAAGGTGAAAAATATCCTTGTCAACGTCAAGAATGGTTAAATCTGCAAGTTGCAAATAATGGACAAAAGGAGATTCGTTTAGACATTGGTGAATTAGGTGATATGACACAAACGGAAATTGCGTTTGATGCTTTGGGAAGAATGACTTCTAGCACTCTTCAACATCAAGAAAGTTACCGTTCCCTAGATACTCAACATCAACAGGTTTGTGTTGCTAAACTTAACCCACCAGGTGAAGCAGGAATTGATAGAATATCTGTGTTATTTGAGGTAGATTCTCGACGGACTTTATTAGCAACTGTGAAGGATTTATTGACGGGAGAGATGTTAGTTAATAGAGGAGAAATTTATAAATTGATGTAAGATAATAGCTAAATCCTGACTCTCATAATTAATCATCCTGAAAATCCTTAAATCCTGAAAATCCTGATTCAGACAAAATATTAGTTTTAACATAAATTAACTTTTAACAAAATCCTGACTCTCACAATTAATCATC
>JAKOGY010000180.1 GCA_028658405.1 Dolichospermum sp. ST_sed8
TTTTTTGACTGAGCTTTAAACTGGTGCAAATGAGTGTTTCTTATCTGTTCCCTGTTCCCTGTTCCCTTCTTTTGTAAAAATACATTTCAAAAAGATTATTATTCTTTTTTCTTCTTTTGGGTCTTTGCATGAGACAAAAAATTAAAATGTCACCACACTCCGAATTGATTCCCCTTTGTGCATCAAATCAAAAGCATCATTAATCCTTTCAATCGGCATTACATGAGTAATTAAATCATCAATATTAATCTTACCGTCCATATACCAATCTACAATTTTCGGCACATCTGTCCGCCCTCTTGCACCACCAAAAGCCGAACCTTTCCAAACCCTTCCTGTAACTAATTGAAACGGACGAGTGCTGATTTCTTTACCTGCACCAGCAACACCAATAATTACACTTACACCCCAACCTTTATGACAACATTCCAAAGCCTGACGCATGGTGTTCACATTCCCAATACATTCAAAAGAATAGTCAGCACCACCTTTTGTTAAATCTACCAAATAGGGAACTAAATCACCCTCAACTTCTTGGGGATTTACAAAATGTGTCATCCCCATTTTTTTAGCCAAAGCCCGTTTATTAGGATTAATATCTACTCCAATAATCTTATTTGCGCCCACTATTCGCGCCCCTTGAATTACATTTAATCCTATTCCCCCCAAACCAAAAACTACCACATTTGCGCCTGATTCTACCTTGGCTGTGTAGATGACTGCACCAATACCTGTCGTCACACCACAACCGATATAACAAACTTTGTCAAAGGGCGCATCTTCCCTAATTTTAGCAACGGCGATTTCTGGCAATACCGTATAATTAGCGAAAGTAGATGTACCCATATAATGATAAATCATGTCGCCACCGATACTAAAACGGCTCGTACCATCGGGCATTAAACCCCGTCCTTGTGTACCGCGAATTGCTTGACAGAGATTAGTTTTGAAGCTTAAACAATAATCACACTGCCGACATTCAGGCGTGTATAAAGGAATTACATGATCTCCAGGTTTGAGACTTTTGACATCAGCCCCCACTTCGACAACTATACCCGCCCCTTCATGTCCTAAAATAGCCGGAAATAACCCTTCCGGATCATTACCAGAAAGAGTAAAAGCATCAGTATGACAAACCCCACTAGCTTTAATCTCAATTAATACTTCTCCAGCTTGTGGGGGCGCTAATTCTACAGTTTCAATCGTGAGGGGTTTACCTGCGCTGTACGCTACTGCTGCTTTTACTTTCATTAAATTCTCCTGTCTTGTATTGATAAATAGTAATTTTCTAATTGGGACTTTTAATTAAAAAACATCCTATAGGAATAATATTTGATTTTTCAAAAATTTTAGGTCTTGTCGGGTGGGCAATACCCACCAAAACCCTCTTACGGTGGGCATTGCCCACCCTACATATCATAATTAACCTACATTCAGCAGGTAATTTTTAAAATCTTGGAAGTTCGCAAAATCTCATGAAAACAAGAGTTTTAGCTGTTTTGTGAAAATTCAGTTTTTGATAAAACAACTTACGGAGAAGAAGATTTAAGTATATTTACTAATGTGGAGTTTTCATAAAAATAATACATTAGTAATGTGAAGTTTTCATAAAGATAATACATTATCTAGTAATTACATAGAGTAAATTTAATGGATACTATAAGAACATATTACGTAAGCGCAGATACTGCTGGTAACGATAGCAATGATGGACTCTCTACCTCATCGCCCTTCAAAACGATTCAAAAAGCGGCAAATCTCACCAATCCGGGAGATACGGTATTGATTATGAATGGAGTATATACAAACACTGATCCTTTTGGTGGAATAGTATCAATTAAACGCTCTGGAACTTCAAATGCACCTATTACTTATAAAGCATATCCTGGTCATTCCCCGAAGCTTCAGAGTAATGGCTGGAATGCGATCTCAATTACCAATGGAGCTTCCTATATCGAGATTAACGGATTGGAGCTGATCGGGAACAATAGCAATATTACTTTTGCTTATGCACTTAGTCAAAAGGACGACCCTTACAATCCGAAAACAAACGGCAACGGTATCATTATTGATGGAAGGAAAAATGGTCATCCTCATCATATAAGTATTATTAATAATAAAATTCATGATTTCGGGGGGGGAGGTATTGCTACAATTCAAGCCGACTATGTGACTATAGATCGTAATGAGGTGTATAATAATGCTTGGTACTCTGTCTATGCTAACAGTGGTATTTCTAATTACCAAAATTGGCAATTTGATAGTAGTCAGGGATACAAGATGACTATTACAAACAATAAAGTTTACAATAATCGTCAATACATTCCCTGGCTTTATGGTGGTGGAAAAATTACTGATGGCAATGGTATTAGTATTGATGATTCCAGAAATACGCAAAATGGGTCTACATTAGGTGCATATAGTGGACGGACTTTGGTAGAAAACAATATCGCGTTTCAAAATGGAGGTTCGGGGATTCACACCTATGAGAGCGATTATGTTGATATTGTTAATAACACCGCTTATTTAAATAGTCAAAGTCCAGAAATAGACAATGGAGAAATATTTGCCCGTTCCTCATCTGATGTCAAAATTATTAATAACATTCTCTACACTATTTCTGGAAAGAAGGTTAACACCAATTATAATAATACAAACGTTACATATAACTATAACCTATACGCTAACAGTACCATTATACCAGTTAAAGGTACTAATGATATTGTCGCCGACCCTCAGTTTGTAAATGCCTCAATTGGGGATTTTCGACTTCAGTCTACCAGTCCAGCAATTGACAAGGGTTTTTCGTGGACAATTTTAACAACCGATTTTGCAGGTAATATTCGTCCATCTGCTTCCGGGTATGATATTGGTGCATTTGAGGCAGGTGCATCTACAATCATGGGTGGTCTTGGTAATGATTCTTACTATGTTAATAATTCCGAAGATATTATTATAGAAGCGGCTAATGGAGGAATTGATACAGTTTTCAGCACAGTTAGTTACACATTAGGAAATAACCTAGACAACCTAACTTTACAAAGCACATCTGCTATTGATGGTACTGGTAACGCCCTAAATAATTTCATTACAGGTAACACTGCTGCTAATATTCTTACAGGTGGAGAAGGTAATGATACCCTCGATGGTAAAGCAGGTGCAGATACCATGATTGGTGGTGTTGGTAATGATTCTTACTATGTTGATAATATCGGAGATAGAATCACAGAAAATCTGAATGGAGGAATTGATACGGTTTTCAGCACAGTTAGTTACACATTAGGAAATAACCTAGACAACCTAACTTTACAAGGGACATCTGCTATTGATGGTACTGGTAACGCCCTAAATAATTTCATTACAGGTAACACTGCTGCTAATATTCTTACAGGTGGAGCAGGTAATGATACGCTCTATTTAGGTTTAAACGATGGTGCTGTAGATATTGTCAATTATGCTTTAAATGATGGATCAGATTTGGTTTATCAGTTTGTGCGCGGTGTCGGTGGTGATAAAATTCAGTTTACAGGGGTTGCTAATATTGATGTTGTAACATCAGGTGCTAATACTCTCCTATGCATTGGTGATGGCACTATGAATAATACTGGTTTTGGAACTGGTCAGTTATTAGTTACTTTATCAGGTATAACTGGCTTTACTGCTACTGGTATTAATGTCAACCTATTTGGTACTAATTTCTTGTTTAGTTAACGTAACACTCCTGTGATGCAATTAAGAAGGTGGGGCGGAATATTTTCTCTAATTGCTTGTCAAGTGATTCTTTATATAGTACATTAGTACCTATCACAAGAGAAATCCCCCACTTTCAATAGTGGGGCTTTATTAACTGCCATATTTTGTTAAAATCACATTCACTGGTTTAGATTAATTAAAGGCAGTGGCTGTTTTGGCAACTATAATAAATTTTGTCTTAGCTGCAACTACCCAATCATCTATTTTGGCGATTAATTCAGTCTGTAACAAACATGATAAAACCTGCCCTTACTAAAATTGGCGCTCAAATGTCCAACTTGACTGGCGTAAGAGCGATTATGAAAGATATTAACGAAACCCTCAGAGCTAGTAAGGGACAGGAATTATATAATTTAAGTGCTGGCAATCCTTTGATTTTACCAGAGGTAGAACAGTTATGGCGCGATTGTACGGCAGATTTATTAGCTAGTTCTGAATATGGTGAAGTTGTTTGTCGTTATGGTTCTAGTCAAGGTTATGCACCATTAATTGACGCAATTGTCAATGATTTTAACCAACGTTATGGGTTAAATTTAACTGAACGTAACATTTTAATTACTGCGGGTAGTCAAACTATCTATTTCTACGCTGCTAATGCTTTTGGTGGCGATATGGGTAATGGCGAGTTTAAAGAAATTGTCCTGCCTTTAAGCCCAGACTATACTGGTTATGGTGGTGTTTGTCTATTTCCAGAATCGTTAGTTGCATATAAACCTACTCTGGATATTGATGCAACTGCACACAGATTTAAATATCGTCCTGATTTTAACCAACTTTCCATTACAGAAAAAACAGGTTGTGTGATTTTCTCCCGTCCTTGCAATCCGACAGGTAATGTTTTAACTAATGATGAGGTGAACAAAATCACTGATTTAGCTTCACCTTATAACGTACCTGTATTGATTGATTCCGCTTATGCACCTCCTTTCCCGGCGTTGAATTTTACAGAAATGACTCCGGTATTTGGGGAAAATATTCTCCATTGTATGAGTTTATCAAAAGCGGGATTGCCTGGAGAACGCATTGGGGTAGCAATTGGAGATGAAAACCTGATTCAAGTTTTGGAATGTTTCCAAACCAATGTGGGAATTCATTCTTCTCGATATGGTCAAGCGATCGCTGCTCGCGCGATAGAATCAGGGACATTAGCAAATATTGCCGAAAATGTGATTCGTCCTTTCTATCAGAAAAAGTTTGATGTGTTGGAAAGCACTTTGGAAGCAGCAATGCCGAAAAATTTACCTTGGTTTTTACATCGCGGTGAAGGGGCGATTTTTGGCTGGTTGTGGTTGCAAGATTTACCGATGACTGATTGGGAATTCTACCAGGAATTGAAGAAAGTGGGTGTGATTGTTGTTCCTGGTAGTAGTTTCTTCCCTGGGTTAAAGGAGGAATGGGAACACAAACACCAATGTTTGCGAATTAGTTTAACTGGTAGTGATGAGGAAATTACTATTGGTATGCAGCGTTTGGCTAAGGTTGCTGAACTGGTTTATCGAAATGCATCTGTAATTGTGTAAGAGAAATGAACCACGAAGAAGCGAAGAACACGAAGAAAAGAGAAAGGAAGGGGAAAGGGGACAAGGAAGCAGGGGTAAAGTTGCAACAATCTCCTGTTCCTGTTCCTGTCAGGTCTGAGAAACCTCGTTCTCAATCAATTCCTAATCTTGATGATTGGCTGGAAATTGGGAAAATTGTCTCACCCCAAGGTTTAACTGGGGAGTTGCGGGTTTATCCTAATACTGACTTTCCTGAACGCTTTGAAGAACCGGGAAAACGCTGGTTATTACGTCCAGGGGAAACGGAACTTCAATCTGTGGAGTTATTGAATGGGCGGTATATTGAGAATAAGAATCTTTATGTGATTAAATTGCAGGGAGTATGCGATCGCTTTCAAGCTGAAAATATGCGTGATTGTCGGTTTTTTGTGCCTGTTAGCGATCGCCCAAAATTAGCAAAAGGTGAATTTCATGTGATAGATTTGCTAGGGTTACAAGTCTTCATGCAATCATCTGGGGAATTAGTGGGAACGGTGGTGGATATATTACCGTCAGGTCATGATTTATTAGAAGTTCAATTTGATCCTGCTTTTGTGACTAATAATGAAGAACTGACAACTGATAAAGCCCAAAAAACAGTTTTAATTCCTTTTGTGATGGAAATTGTGCCTATTGTTGATTTAGAAACCCGTCGAGTTGAAATTACTCCTCCCCCCGGTTTATTGTCAGTTAATAATTAGAACCATTTCAGGAAACCTGTAAGTTTCCCTGATAGTGTTGTGGGGCAAGCACGGGGGCATTGCCCCTACAAAAAATCCCACTTTACAGATTATTAAATCAATGTTCTAGCCTATAAATTATGATCAAACTCATCAGGATTAATACCTAATTGACGTAACTTTTTCGCTAGTTTTTCGGCTTTTCTTTTAGCTTCAGTTGCTTCTTGTTCAGCAACAATAGCCCTTTCTGTCGCAGCAATAGCTTCTTCACTAACTCTTATCCGGTGGGCAATGCCCACCCTACGGGTATTTCAAAAATCAAATATTAGTCCTATATGTTGATAATTATCTTCTAAATTTATGGTCTAAAAAAGCAATAATTTGTGACCAAGCAGAAGTAGCTGCAACAGCATCATAACGATAACCATCGTCTCTCATAAAAGTATGTTCTGCTTCATAAGCGAAAAATTGATGATGAACTTTAGCATTTTCTAAAGCATTAATTATAGTATGTCTATCCTGTTCAGAAATATGTGGATCTTCAGTTCCAAAAATTAATAACATCTCTCCCTTAATTTCCTCAAATCTTTGAATAGTCTCTGCTACACCTTTACCTAATTTCCCGATAGGAATACCCGTAGGATAACAACAAACAGCCGCTGCAATTTCACTTTCAAAAGCAGCGCGAACAGCCAAGTGTCCACCAATACAAAAACCCACAGTTCCGATTTTATCAGCAATAACTGAACTGTCATTTTTGAGAAAATCAATTACCGCACGAGTATCAGCATCATATTCAGAAATTAAGGTTCTTCTGGCATCATCATTACCGCGCATTCTGCCAATATCATTCGGTTCAATCACAGAACCCACAGGTTCAATGCGGTGAAAAATTTCTGGTGCTGCAACCACATAACCAAAACCAGCTAAATAATTAACTAACCGAATTATGGCATCACCTAATTGATAAATATCACTATAAAAAACAATTCCTGGATATTTACCTGCTAGTTTAGGAGAAGCAACATAAACCCGCATTAAACTATCATCAACTTTTAAATCAATATTGCGTTTAACGATTTGCATTTTATATTTTTTGGTAATTTGTTAATTTGTAATTCCCAAAATTTAATAATAATCAGCATATTTTAATCAAAAAACACAATTCTCTAAGCCTCTTGTCTCTTACTTTGTAATTTTTAACGCCAACTTAACTTAGACTACTACTGATACCAATTCGATGTGAGACTGCACAGAATCATGAAATCAATTGATTGATACATCTTTATCTGCGTTTAGCTGCGTTTATCTGCGTTTAATGTTCTTGAGATTTTATTGTATGCAGCTTATTAATTTAGTTTTACAGATAAAATCTTTCATATAGGACTAATATTTGATTTTTAAAATATACGTAGCTCACCGGATAAGGGTTTTGGTGGGCAATGCCCACCCTACTACTTAAAATTTTTCAAATATCATTTATGATGCCTATATACGACCAAATTATAGAAAAATACTCCAATAACTAATCCTATCCTCGTTATTTAATTTGCCGAGAAAATATTGCCCGTCAACCTATTCGCAAAATTAGAGGCTATGATCAAGATAGGAGAATTGCAATTGTAGTCAATGTTGATTGTTTGCAGTCTAAAGACTGAATTAATTAACACATAAGGAAGTCAGTAACCCAGCCCTAAAGGGACTGGGCTTGCAAGAGTAATCAAGCAAGCCGTACTGACCAGACCACCCTGAGCATAGTCTCAGGGTAGCCGTTATTTGAGTCACGACACCCACCGAATGCGTAGCTAGTTCCCTGCTCTGTCGCTTGTGATTAAACAGTTCTAAGGTCACGCTTTACAGTGTTGCTCTTTCTTTCAAGCTCTTATAACTGGTCGTTCGCGCCAGCGTGCCGGAGGCATTCAGCTAACATTACCCCAGAAATGGGAGGCTATGAGTGAGCAAAACATTATGCGTACAGAGTTGGGAAATTTGAATCGGTAATTGTCCCGTTGAAAGTACATTACAAAAGTACACCGAATTTCCCAACTCCAAGGCGGTAATGAAAAATATTCAAGGCGGTTAAAACCGCTCGTGCCGTTTCCCTCTCAGGGAACCAAGCCGCTGAGTTTCCCACTTACCGAGTATTCTTATGAAAAATCAGAAATGTCCCACTTGTCAAGGTGAGTTACAAACTAAGCAAATTGAAAAAATGTTAAAAGGAGGGAATAACACCGCCGTTATCCAAGTAGAAGCAGAAGTTTGTGCAAAATGTGGAGAAAAGCTCTATAAACCAGACGTTGTTAACCAATTTACCCAAATTCGTGCCAAACTCAGAAATCAACAAACAGAAGATTTTCAAGTTATTGGCCAATCTTTCCGCATTTCTGTTTAACTTAGGACTTACGCAAAATATCTCTCAAACTCTCTTTCCTTCGTGTCCTTCGCTCCTATATCCCTGCGGGACGCTGCGCGAACGTGGTTCATTCTCTTGTGACTTGTGCATAAGTTTTATGACCCCACATCCTATTAAATTATGCTTTAACTTCAAAAATGGGTAGCCCGGGATTCGAACCCGGAACAAATCGGTTAAAAGCCGAGTACTCTACCGTTGAGTTAGCCACCCTTTTGCTGTTTTTCCAACTTTATCAATATACCATCAACAGCCATGGTTTTGTCAAGGGGTTTCTAAAAAAGATTTACTGTTAATCCAAAAGAAGCAGTACAACTAGCTCCCGGTGCTAACACCGTCAGGTTTTCACCAGTGTTGAAAGCATTGCGGGTGGCACTCCAAGGCTCTAGACAGTAGAATTCTTTGCCTTTAACAGTCCAAAACACCAACCAGGTAGAGAAATCATCGTAATCGAGGGTTAGCTTCAACCTGCGGCTGTTATCTGTGACTGTGGCTGATTTACTGGTGAGTTGTCCAAAGGCAAAATCAATTTCATCTTGGTTAAAGTCAAATTTGCCGTTAAAGGCGTGGAATTCCTTAGTTTTGTTATCTTGATATTCTCCAGAAGGAAGTTCCACTTCTAGCTGATTTTTATCCCCACAGAGAAAATAAGGGTGGAAACCAGCGGAGAATGGCATGGGTGTAGATGACAGATTTTTATATTCCTGACGCACTACTAAGGTATTACCTTGGAGTTCGTAGGTAAAAGCCAATTGAAAATCAAAAGGATAAACTGCCTTTGTTTCCTCGTTGCTGCTGAGAACTACAGTTAAACTAGCCTTACCTTCAGTATTTTGCGTTGTTACTGTCCAAGGCAATTCACGAGCAAAGCCATGTTGTTTAATATTATACTCTTTTTCATTAACGCTGTAAGTATTATCAGGTAAATTACCGCAAAGAGGAAACAAAATTGGATTACCACCCCTGACGCTCAAATCAGGATGAGTAAAGCGTTCAGCGTCTAGGTAAAATATTTCTTGACCTTGCACCAGCCAACGAGTGATGATACCGCCTCTTTCTGGGACAACTTCTATTTGTGTACCAGCGGTTTTATCAGACAGGATGTAGGTTTTGTATTGTTGTTCTTGAATGTCAATTGTAAACATAGTTAGTAGGGGCGCAGGGCCTGCGCCCAGTTATTAGTCATTAGTGATTGGGAATTGCAAAACACGTACCTATCCCCATTACCCAATTTACACGTCTTCGGCAAAAATGAAGCGATATAACTCACTAGGATCTGGTTCAGGGCTACTTTCAGCAAATCTAACTGATTCGTCAATTACAGCCTGAATTTTCTTTTCCACATCTTTGAGTTCTGCTTCTGTAGCTAGATTTTGTTCCAGCAAATAAGTAGCTAGCTTTTTAATGGGGTCACGAGCAAACCAAAATTCTTTTTCTTCTTTGCTTCGCATTTCGTCTGGATCAGCTAGAGAATGACCCCGGAAGCGATAGGTCATGGCTTCAATTAGAGTTGGTCCTTCTCCAGCACGGGCGCGGGCTACGGCTTCTTGAGCCACTTGTCGCACTGCTAAAACATCCATACCGTCAACTTCTACACCCACCATGTTAAACACACTGGCTTTTTTGTAGATTTCTGGTTGGGAAGTTGCCCGTTCGTGAGACATACCAATTGCCCACTTATTATTTTCTACCACAAATAGAATTGGCAGTTTCCATAAAGCCGCCATATTCAATGTTTCAAAAAATTGACCGTTGTTAGCAGCACCGTCACCAAAGAAGCAAGCGGTTACTTGGTCAGCGTTTTTGTCTCCCAGAACTTCCCGACGGTATTTAGATTGAAAAGCCGCACCAGCAGCCACAGGAATCCCTTCGGCTACGAAAGCATAACCACCTAATAATCGGTGTTCAGCCGAAAACATATGCATTGAACCACCGCGCCCTTTACTGCAACCTGTGGCTTTCCCAAATAATTCTGCCATTACCTCTCGTGCTGGGACTCCTGCACTCAAAGCATGAACGTGGTCACGGTAGGTACTGGAAACGAAGTCTTCACCGGGACGCATTGCACCTTTGACAATGCCACTACAAACTGCTTCCTGTCCATTGTATAAGTGGACAAAACCAAACATTTTCCCTCTATAGTACATTTCGGCACATTTATCTTCAAACAAACGCCCTAATGTCATGTCTTCGTATAAGCCTAATCCTTCTTCTTTGGTGATTTGGACTGTGGCAGTATTAAATACGGGTAAAGTGCGCTCTTGAGCCATGCTTATGAAGTATCCCTATCGTAAAAGTTAAAGTTAAGTTGGTCTTAGCTAAAGTTAGCTATAAATCAGCCACCGTTGACAAGAGTAATTTATCAAACCTTATTTTAATATGTTAGCAATCAGGATTACTGGCTTTCTGCATAGCTATTAACAATTAACGTAATTTTATCAAATCGCTGTAATACCCCTGCCTCAACGCTTCCTAGGCAGGGGATGTAAAGCGGTCAAAAACGAAACA
>JAKOGY010000181.1 GCA_028658405.1 Dolichospermum sp. ST_sed8
GAAGTATTATCAACAGGGTGAGAGAGCTATGAGGCTTATTCTGTCTGCATCTTAACCATTTTTGTCATCCCGTCAGGAATCTAGCAGATGCAAAACAGTGTTAATTGGGAAACAATATCAAGATTTAACTGTTGTTAAATTTGACGATTTTCCAAAGATTCTATCCGCACTTTGAGTAAATCTATTTGTAGGTCTTGCTGATAAGCATAATCTCTGAGAAATGGCATTTTCTCTAGACGCGATTCTAATTCTTTTTGTTTTCCTTGAGAATGAGATAACTGCAATTTTAAATCATCTAATTCTTTAGACATTTCTACGATACAAGATTCTAAACTCTTTCGGAGTTCATGAGAACGATTTAACTCTAATCTTAAATCATCTAATTGTTGATTAATTTTTGGTGTATTTCTAATTTGCAATTCTAAGTTTGTTTTTTCTTGTTGAAGTTTTTCTAATTGCAATTTGAAACTACTTATTTGTTTGTTGATTTTTAATATTTCTAAATGACTATTTGCTTGAGTATCCCTGATTTCTGATATATGGATGATTTGAGATTCTAAATTTATGTGTTCTTGTTGAGATTGTTCAAACTGCAATTTTAAATTATCTAATGTTTGGTTGATTTTTTGAATTTCTAAAGAAGGATCTTCTTTTAATTCTGGAAAATCAGGAAGTTCAAATTTAATCTGGGAAACAGGATCACTAAATTCTAATATCCCTTTTTCTTCGAGTTTCCATTCTTTTCCATTAGGTAAACTTGATACTTTTGCATGGAAGAATTTTTTATGTCGTTGAAAAATAGAACAGAAACCATGAAAACAGAACAATCAAACAACAAAGAAGAATCACAATGGTTGCTTGGTCGTTTTTGTTATGGTGTGCAAAAAAATTAATTTATAGCATGAGTCAAATTCACTGTAATTGAAGGCAAGGCAACAGAATATCTATCAAGGTTGGTAAAATTATTAAAGAGGGGAATTTTATTAACTTGTCAAAATATATCGAAATCTAATAATATACCTGAAATCACAGAATATATTTTTTGTCAGAATCAGGATACCCACCGATTAGAGGATTTTCAGGATTTAATTAATCAAAATATCTCAAAATCTGATAATATATCTTAAATCACAGAATACAAGAGTTAACTGAATTATGCCAAATTTAACAATTTCCCGACTACGGAATATTATTTTCTCAATATTCCTAACTCTGATCATTAGTTTCACTGTTCCTGGGACTGCTTCGGCTTCTAGCTTAGGAATTGAGTCAGGTTCTCTTAGTCCTTGTCCAGCGTCTCCTAATTGTGTTGTTAGTCAAAAAGCTGATGCTAAACATACTATTGCACCGATTACCTATCATGTAACACGAGATAAAGCTAGAGAAGCCTTACTCAAAGTTCTCACCGTTGTTCCCCGCACCCAAATTATCAAACAAACAGATAATTATGTTCATGCTATTTCTAAAAGTCGCATTTTCAAATTTGTTGATGATGTCGAATTTTATTTTCCTAGCGATAAGTCAATTATTCATATCCGTTCTGCTTCTCGTGTAGGAGATTCTGATTTTGGTGTCAACCGCACGCGTTTAGAACAAATTCGGTTAGCTTTACGGGATTTGAATATTTAATGTAAGTTACTTTGTCAGAATCAGGATGTCCAGGATTAAAGGATGAACAGGATGAAAATAGAGATTTGATCACCAATTACCAATTACCAATCACCAATTACCAATTACCAATTACCAATTACCAATTACCAATTACCAATTACCAATTACTATTCCCTATTCCCTATTCCCCAGTGCAAAAATACTCCCGACAATAAAGCCACCAAGATGCGCCCAATAAGCGACTCCTCCTGTTTCTACACTCATTTTAGCTGCTGCTTGGAGACTGGCAAAACCAGAGATGAGATTTTGCACAAAGAAAATACCAATAATTACTAATGCAGGAATATTAATTGTGGTAACGAAAAAACCTAAGAATACTAATGTGGTAATTCTGGCTTGGGGAAACCAGATTAAATACGCACCTAAAACTCCAGAAATTGCTCCACTTGCTCCCAAGGAAGGAATAGTAGAGTACATACCAATAAACCATTGACATAAAGCAGCTATAGCACCACAAATTAAATAAAATAACAGATATTTAAAATGCCCTAATCGATCTTCTATATTGTTACCAAATACCCACAGATAGATCATGTTGGATATTAAGTGCCACCAACCTCCATGCAGAAATTGTGAAGTAAATAAAGTTGTCCATTCTCCACTCCAGTTAATGGTTAATTCTTGCGGTATTACCGCATACAATTGAAAAAACTTTTCTAGTTGTAGATTTGACAAACTTATTTCATGGAGAAAAACTAGAACATTCATCCCAATTAACCCATAGGTGAAATATGGGGTAATCCGAGTAGGGTTTTCATCGTAAAGGGGAAACACAAATATTGTTCCTAATCATTATTAATATCACTATAACAGGATTCAAGAAGAAGGAGTCACCGAGTCAGGAGTCAGGAGTCAGGAGTCAGGAGGAAGAAAGAAGAATGAAGAATGAAGAATAAAGAAAATTTTTCTCCTATTGCCTATTGCCTGTTCCCTGTTCCCTGTTTCCCTAATTACAAAAGATTTGCTGATTCATAGAGTCTTCTGATAATAGCTGTAATTTTGATTCCGTAGTCTAAATCCGCAGACCAGCGCCCTGATAATTGATTAACTGAGGAAGCAACACCTCTAGTAACAAAACGAAATCTAGGATCTACTTCTGGCTGGACTAAAGGTTCTAAACTGGCATAGGCTTTTAAATGTTGAATATGCGCTCTGACACCAATTCTGGCACTAGGAAATGATGCTCCCTCTGCACCACCACCAACTGCACCCAAACCAGCAAAGTTATTTTGCTGGGGTTTAATGTCAGTACCAAACCGTAAAAATCCAGTTTCTAAACACATTTGAGAAAAAGCAATATCATGATTTATGCCTTCGATAGTTGCTTCTTCTCGATATAGTTTAGCAAGATCAGGAAACTGTGTAATGGCATTTTCATTATTGTTTTTCAGAAATAATTGTAGCTGTACTTCTGATGTATTACCATTAGAGATAATTTGCTCAATTTGTCCGGGACAAACTGCGGAAATTGAGCGTAATTTTACTGTACGTGTGGCACTATCCCAATTAATCGAAACATGAGAATCTCGAAGTTCTACTGCTTTGATATAAACTATTTGCCGATAGGTAATCCGACGAAGATTAGTAATTTTTGAGATATTAACTCGTAACCGATCTACTAAATCAATTGGGATATAAGCATTACCATTAATTAATACTCCTTGTTCAGAGTAAGTTTGTCCATTAATATTGATATTAATGCTGGGATAGTTATCGCTTGTTGGTTGCTGAGGATCATTTGTTTGACTCCAAGTAGCAAGCCCTTCCGCAATTCCTATCGCAAAATCACGACGACGACTTTGTAATAAAGCCCGATCTTCAGGACTACTCAAGAAACCGACTTGTAGTAGTAAAGCTCCAATTGCAGTTTGACGACAAAATTGTAAACTACCCAAACCACTTTCTGTATCTGGTTTCACTCCGCGATTTGGTAATTGAGGGACACGTTGTAAAAGTCCCTTTAATACTATTTCGGCATTTTGTTTGCGTTGGTCATTTTTGGCAATATAGAAGGCACTTCCTCCACGCACAGATGGACTACTAGCTGCATTAGCTTGAATTTCTATGGCTACATCTTTAGAATTAGCACGAGCATTAATCCAAGTAATAGTTTGAGCGGCACTTAAATCGTCAGGAACAGCCAAAACTTCTAAGTTACGGGTGCGGAGTTCTATTACCACCAAATCCCGCAAAAGAATCATTTCCTTTGCTTCTGTTGTGCCACCAGCGATCGCTCCAGGGTCATTCTTACCCGCTTCTGTGCCACCATGTGCCGCAGAAATAAAAATACGTCCCATTTTTACCTATTTCCGTTGTTAAGTCCCAGCAATTGCAATTTTATAAATTAGCTACGGCTTGTGCAATTCTTTCAGACACAAAAGGCAAAATTTCTCTACTTTTAGCTTGTTCTTTCCCTTCCGTAAATACAATTAATAAATAAGGACGTTGATCAGGTAATTCAATATAAGCCGCATCGTGACGGACTGTGCTTGTCCAACCTGCTTTTGACCAGATTTGACTATTTTTCGGTAATCCACTGCCTAAGAAGCCTGTAACCTGGTCTTCTTCTCCATCTTGGGGTAACTCTTCTGGATTAAGACTGCGTTTAAGTAAGTTCATCATGGATTGCGATCGCACACTAGAAACCGCTACTCCACCTACGATACTATGTAATAATCTGGCAGTGGCATCTGTGGTCAACATATTGCGATTTTCAAACATCTCCCCATAAAACGCTCTTTCCCGTCCATAGGGACCATCACCCCAGGTTTTTTGACAGACATTAATGACTTGCATTTCCTCCCACCCCAAAGACTGGTAATAGCGGTTAATAATATTCCGCTGATATTTCCAAGTTTCAAAAGGCCCAGGGGTTAACTGTGGACCAGAAGTAGTACCACTAAGAATATCAACAATCAAACTGATAGCATCATTACTAGAATCAACGATCATATCAGTCAAAGCTCGGTCTAATTCTCCTGAAGTCTGACTCATACCCTTTTCTAGCCATTCTTGCAGCACCACCAAATAAAATAATTTCACCACACTAGCCGGATAAATCCGCTCTCCTCCCCGATAACTAAATCCCCGCACCGCGTGTGACCAAAAAGCGTTTGGAGTCAGCGCACCACCTGTATTAACTGGTGCTGGAGGATCATATACAACCCAAGTGAGTGCAATTTGATTAGATGCTAAAGTCGGAAATTTTGCCCAAGTTGCCTCTAAAATTTGATTACCGAGATTTTCTAGTTGTTCGTCTTTATTAAAAAAAACCATTGGTGAAGAATTTCCTGATGATATTAAGAGTTTAGTTACTGATTTTATCCTATCATTATTTGTATACTCACTCACGTAGATAGAAAAATGCATTCTATTATCAGTTAATGAATTACAAAATCATCTCTAAAAATACTATATGCGTCGAGACTCAATATTTTACAAACTCTTTCAACAATCTCCTTCTCTTTTGTTTCAACTATTGCAAAATCCTCCTGCAAACGCCGATGATTATAGGTTTGATTCTGTAGCTGTCAAAGAACCCAGATTTGAAATTGACGGTGTATTTCTACCACCAGAAAATGAAAATAGTGGTGTTGTTTATTTCTGTGAGGTACAATTCCAGGTAGATAAACAGCTTTATGAAAGAGTATTTGCTGAATCTTCACTATATTTCTACCGCAACCGTGCTAGATTTAGTGATTGGCAAGCAGTGATAATTTATCCATCTCGCAAAACAGAACAAAGTGATATTTATCCTCATCGTAGCTTACTCAATGGTGAACAAGTACATCGAGTATATTTAGATGAATTGGGAGATTTTCACCAATTACCTGTATGGGTAGCATTGATGGTACTCACAACCGTAGAAGAAGGTCAAGCACCAGAAGCAGCAAGGTATTTGTTAACAAAAACTAATGAGGAAATACCATCACCATCAAGTCGCGCCATAATAGAAATGATCACGACGATAATGGTGTATAAGTTTGAAAAACTGAGTCGCACAGAGGTAGAATCTATGTTGGGAATTACACTCAAAGAAACGCGAGTTTATCGAGAAATTAAAGAAGAGGGACGGGAAGAGGGACGGGAAGAAGGATTAGAACAAGCAACGGTTAATCTGGTTATCCGACTGTTAACAAAGCGGTTTGGAGAATTATCGGGAGAAATACGCACTACGATTTCTGCTTTACCATTACCTGTACTGGAAGATTTGAGCGAAGCTTTGTTAGATTTTACCAATTTGGCTGATTTACAGGTTTGGTTAACAGCTTTGCAGGATTAATGAATATTGGAGGATGCGTTAAACTTTCCTAACGCATCACTTACAATACTATGTTATTACTTAGCACTGCTATCCATTTGAGAAATCTATTTTATTGATTAATCCGATCATTAACTGTATAATCACTGAGATACTTATGATTATCAGGCGATTTTTGGGAAATTTACTATGAAACTGGATTTAAAAAAATTCTATCAAACCTGCAACCCCAATAAAACCCTAGATAAAAGCAACCCTGAAGACAGAAAATACTATATTGATTTTTCAGAAGTGCGTGGTGCAGAAGTTATTCGAGAATTAAAACGAACTATTACCCTTTTATCTCCAGAATCACCAACTTGTCAATTATTTACAGGACATATTGGTTGCGGAAAATCTACGGAATTACTAAGACTAAAATCAGAATTGGAACAAGAGGGATTTCATGTAGTATATTTTGAATCTAGCCAAAGTTTAGACATGGCAGATATTGATATTACAGATATATTACTAGCGATCGCCCGCGAAGTCAGCGAAAGTTTAGAAAAAGATAAAATCAAGCTCAAACCAGGATATTTTCAAAACCTGTTCACAGAAGTAGCTGAACTCTTACAAACTCCCCTAGATATAGGTGTTGAAGCCGAATTATCCGTAGGAATTGCCAAAATTACTGCTAAAACCAAAGACAGTCCTAAATTGCGGAGTCAACTCAGACAATATTTAGAACCGCGAACGAACTTAATTTTAGAAGCAATTAACAAAGAATTACTCATACCTGCTCAACAAAAACTCAATCAACTAGGAAAACAAGGTTTAGTAGTCATTATTGATAACCTCGATAGAATAGATAACTCTCCTAAAGCCAATGGTCAATACCAGCCAGAATATCTATTTGTATCACGGGGTGAACAATTAAATCAATTAAAATGTCATGTGGTTTATACCATACCTCTAGTTCTGATCTTTTCTAACGCATTAGGAAGATTAACAAATCGTTTTGGTAACGACCCTAAAGTATTACCAATGGTAGCAATTAAAGATAAAAATGGAGAACAAAATCAAGAAGGAATTAAATTACTAAAAGAAATGATCATGGTCCGGGCATTTCCTGATATAGATTGGGCAGAAAAAGCGGAACAACATCAAGATTTAATTTTGAAAATATTTGATAGTCAGGAAACCCTAAATAGACTTTGTATAGTTAGCGGTGGACACCTCAGAAACCTGATGATGTTATTATTTCGCTGCTTACAAATAGAAGATCCACCAATTTCTAGAAAATGCGTGGAAAAAATTATTAAAAAACGCTGCAATGAACTTAGTCTAGCAATTACACCTGATGAATGGGAATTATTACAACAAGTAATTGCGACTAAAAAATTTAGAGGAGATGAACAATATGACGTTTTACTTAGGAGTATGTTTATCTTTGAATATCGAGATGAAGATGGTTCTTGGTTTGATATCAACCCAATTTTAATTGAATCAAAATAACATCATGAATAATCCAGAAAGTTACTCAGACAATAATCAGATTTCTCTGACAACAATATTAAGGGCAATTAGATTTTCTCAAAATCAATTTTCTCTGCTATTTTTGCGCTGTAACTACGGCAAATTACAGCAAGAAATTGTGAAAGAACTCCAAAAAACTTCCCCTGTACCAATTAGAGAACTTTCAGTAAAGACATCAACCAAAAGTTTACAAAGTCAAATATCCGAAGAATTAATAAATGAACAACCACAAGCATTAATGATTTTTGGTTTAGATCCTGTTGAAAACATCGAAAGTTTTTTAAAATCAGCTAACCAAAGTCGAGAGGAATTTAGAAAAAACTTCCCCTTTCCTGTCTTGATTTGGATAGATGATCAAATGCTAAAAACTATCATTAGAATAGCACCAGATTTAGAAAATTGGGGTAGTGTAATTGATTTTGAACATGATAATGATGATTTAATTGATTTACTCCAACAAACAACGGAGGAAATATTTAATCATGAGGTTATTGTTACTCCTCAAGTTTATAAAGAAATAACATCAGCAAATCAAGATTTGCAAAAACGAGGACAAGAAATAGATCCAGAAATACAAGCAAAATTGCAATTTGTATTAGGTTTAACGGAATATTGGCAAAATAACCTAAATTTAGCCTTGAACTATTATCAAAGCAGTTTAAAATTTTGGCAAGATAATAATAATTTAGAATCTCAAGGTATTGTCTTAGTAAAAATAGCCCTAGCTTATGTTAAACAAGTAGAAATTACTAATGATGAAAATTTAGAAAATTGGCAAAATGCTAGAAATTATCTTCAAGAAGCAATTACAATCTTTGAAAACATCGCAAGATCGGATTTAGTTATTGAAAATAGCAATATTTTAGGAGGAATATTAAGAAATCTAAAAACCTGGACAGAGTTAGAAAATCTTGCCCAAAAATCAATCCAATTATATATCAAAGTATATGAAAATACTTTTCCTGTTTCCCCTTCCCTTGTCAAAAATTTAGGTCAAAATTACGGTTTTTTAGCAGAAGTAGCTTTAGAAAATCAAGAATATCAAAAAGCTAATCAAAATGCCCAAAAAGCCATTAAAATATTAGCAAATATTCCGGAAATAGCGAACTATGAATATAGTGTCTATCGCTTATTATTAGCACGTTCTCAAATTGGGTTAAATGAAATTTCTTCAGCTATTAAAACTTTAGAAACTGCCAAAAATCAAAGTCATCCTCAATATAATCCTACAATATATATTAAGATATTAAAAGAATTACATTCTCTATATTTTCAAGAAAATCAATATTTAAAAGCCTTTAAAATTAAACAAGAAAGATTACAAATTAAACAACAATATGGATTTTTAGCCTTTGTTGGTGCATCTTATCTTAACCCTCAGTGGAAAGTTATTAATAGCATCTCAGAAATTCAACAGACAGGAACAATAGCACAAGAAATTTCTGCTTCTGGAAGAGAAGAAGATGTTAAAAGACTGCGGGGAAGAATATCAGAAACTGAAAATAAACTGATAGTTATTCATGGACAGTCAGGAGTTGGTAAAAGTTCTATTTTACAAGGTGGTTTAGTTCCTGCATTACAACAAGAACCCATTGGAGAAAAAGATGCTTTACCTATTCTTTTACGAGTTTATACTAATTGGATAGAATTGCTAGAAAAATCTTTAATATCAAATATATTAAATGTAGAGACGTTCCATGGAACGTCTCTACAATCCACGGAAACATCCCTACAATCTACAGATAAAATTATTGAACAATTAAGAAAAAATGCTAATAGAAATATATTAACAGTTTTGATATTTGACCAATTTGAGGAATTTTTCTTTGTCTATCCAGACCGTGAAAAAAGACAATCATTTTATGATTTCTTAAAAATATCCTTAGATATCCCTTTTATAAAAATAGTCCTGTCTCTGAGAGAAGATTATTTACATTATTTATTAGAAATAGACCGTTTATGTAATTTAACAGTTACAAGTAATAATATTCTTGATAAAAAAATTCGTTATTATTTGGGTAATTTTACTTCCGCAGATGCTAAATCAGTGATTGAAAGTTTAACAACTAGAAGTAAATTCTATTTACAACCAGAATTAATTGATGAGTTAGTCAAAGACTTAGCTGGAAATATCGGAGAAATTAGACCCATAGAATTACAAATTGTGGGTTCACAATTACAAACTGAAAAAATTACAACATTAGAGAAATATCAAGAATTTGGTAAAGAAAAATTAGTTGAGAAGTTTTTAGAAGATGTAATTAAAGACTGTGGTGCAGAAAATGAAAAATTTGCAAGATTGGTTTTATATTTATTAACTGATGAAAATGGCACAAGACCTTTAAAAACTCGGGCTGAATTATCAGAACAGTTAGCAGAAATAAATAAAAATCTAGATTTAGTATTAAATATTTTCATTGGTTCAGGTTTGGTTTTACTGTTACCAGAATCTCCAGAAAATAGATATCAATTAGTACATGATTATTTGGTGGAGTTTATTCGTAAACAACAGGGAAATGAGTTATTAGAGAAATTAGCGAAAGCAGAAGCAGAATTAAAACAAGAACAGGAAGCCAGACAAATATTAGCAAATGCAAAAATTCAAGCTGATACACAAATTGCCAAAGCTGAAAAAAGATTAAAATTGAGTTCTACGTTAGCGTTAGGTTTAGTAATAATTGCAGGTTTGGCTTCTGTTTATGGAATAAATCAGGTTAGAGAAGCTAATATTGCTAAAACTAAACAACAAGAATCAGAACAAAAAAACCAAGAATTACAAAATCAAACTCAATATTTAACATTACAATCTGAACAAGCAGAAAAAACTAAACAAGCAGCAGAAAAAAAGTTTAAATTAGCACAACAAAATATTAAAAAAGCACAAAAAAATCTATTAGCAGCTAAAATTAAGGTAGATGAAGTAAATAAACAAGCAAACATATTAAAACAGCAAAATACAGCAGCAACAGAGAAAATTAAAACAGCTAATGATAATGTAAAAGCTGCGGCAGATAAATTACAAGCAGCGCAGAAACAACAACAAGAAACAGAAAGGAAAGCTAAAAAGGCTGAAGAAACCTTTGTAAAAGCAAATGCAGCCAAAAAAGAGGCACTCAAAGCCCAACAAGAAGCACTAATAGTTACAAAACTAGAACAAGGTGGCGTAAATGTTTTAAGACAATTTCAACTAGAAGAATTACCATCTTTAGTTAATGCACTGCAAAATGCTAAAACATTAAAACAGCTAGTTAAAAATCGTCCCCTAGATAAATATCCAACAATTAGCCCTATTTATGCCTTAAATAATATCCTCGATAATATCAGTGACCGCAACATATTTAAAGGGCATCAGCGTGAAGTCAATAGTGTGAGTTTCAGCCCCGACGGTAAAACCATTGCTACGGCATCTGATGACAAGA
>JAKOGY010000182.1 GCA_028658405.1 Dolichospermum sp. ST_sed8
ACATTTGATAATTTCCCAATTACATCCTGTACATCCTATAATCCTGGTTATCCTGATTCTGACAATTCTTTATTTATTCATTTATATGCCAATTTTCTAGAGAAATGTTTAATATTTTTGTCTGAATCAGGATGTCCAGGATTTAAGGATTTACAGGATGTTATTGATAGTTTATTGGTGAATATTTAGGATTATAAAATACTATTATCCTTATAGGCTACTCATAAAGGCAGATAGTATTTTTCATAGACAATAAAACACTTACATCCTGTACATCCTTTAATCCTGGAAATCCTGATTCAGACAATTAACAATTACCAAACACCACACCACAAATATCAAAATCACATCCTATACATCCTTTAATCCTGGAAATCCTGATTCAGACAAAATAATTACGAATTACGAATTACGAATTACGAATTACGAATTATTCTATCCCAGGCTTCTAATACTAATCTTTGGGTTCTATATTCTCCAAATTTCTTTATCTCATTGTTCTTTAATACTCTAAATGTTTCACTGGGAAATTCTGCACCATAGACATCAGCAGGATCTAATATATATCGTAGTTCATCGCGGGTGAGTTGGTAAAGTTTGGCGTAATATGCGTCTAATTCGGCTCGAATTAAGGCGCGTTTGTTGGGATTCCAAATAAAAGGTTCTCCGTTGTATCCCATGTCTTGCGCGAAGGGTTGCATATCCCAGGATGTGTACACTAATTCGAGGACGCGGGGGGTTATAAATTCTATGTCTTTTTGTGTGTATTTTTCAGGGGGAATAACAGGAAGTTGTCGCATTGTGAAAAATTTAAGGTGAGTTCCTGCGACTTTTTGACGTGCGACAAAATCAAAAACTAAACTATTTAAACTACCTATCAAACATAGTATTAGTTTAGAATTATTGACTTTAGGAAACATTAAAAGAGTTGTATCACCACAAGCAGATAAAGGTAATAAACTAAAAATAGCAGTACGTTCATTAGTTGAATTAGTAATATCTCTCCAACCTAACAACCAATTTTTATCCCATTTTCCACTTAACTTATTTTCAACTTCCTTTTTATCAAGCCAATAACGAGGATTTAGAGTAAAACCAAAGTTCTGTAAATCTTCAATAGTTGGAGTAGGAATAATTTTAAAATCAACTTGACCACGATTTAACATTTCTTCTGTGTAATATCCATAACGATGATTATAGATAAAAAACATTTTTGCTTCATATAATGGTACTAAATCTTTACCTGCTTCGTTTTTAAATAACCCGCTATCATTAGCCATATCAAACATACGCATAAATGAAATACCCCAAGGGTTAATTCCTGTATTCTCATTTTCTAAAACAGGGACATTTTGATATATTTTTTTAGTTAATTCTGCATCTGGATTACTACGAAAAACAGGACAAGTAAAAGTATTAGGATTTATTAAATTAATATCTTCTTTTGATAAAGAAAAATATCTCTCTTTATTATTCAAATCATACATATAATGACAATGATAAGTATAAGTTGCTTTTGTATTTTTAAGACCTTTTCCCACTAAAGTTAATAAACAAAAAGCAAACCTATCACCAACATCAGGAAAGATAAAATCCCAATTTGTAAAACCTAACAAACTGACTAAAGATTCCTGTTTAATTAAATCAGCAAAAAAGTCTTTTGTCGTATCATTCGTAGCAATTCCACTAGGAACAATTACCCCAACTCTACCATTATCATTAATTAACTTTCTCGTAGTTTCAGCAAACACAGAATAAGTATTAATATCACCCACAGCAGTTAAAGGAAATCTCCCCCCTTCCCGAATAAACTTACTTTGTGCTTCCGCATCATGTTTAGCATCTTCAAAAGCTTGTGCTAAAGCTGGATTTTGCTTTGGTAACTCCTTAATCAACTTTTCCCGCGCTGCTTTATTTTGTGCGTTCGCAATATCCAAATTACGAGAAGCGAAAAACTCCTTTTCTTGTAACTTAATTCTCTCCCAAGGAGGATTACCTAAAACACAATCAAATCCTAATTCGTAATTCGTAATTCGTAATTCGTAATTATTAGATTGAGGGTTGAAAACTTCGGGGAATTCTAAAGGCCAATGAAAGAAAGATTTTTCCTTTGCTAACTTATTCGCAGCTTCAATTAACGCTTGTAATTCGTAATTCGTAATTCGTAATTCGTAATTAGATTGAGAATTGAGGATTTTTTGGACAGTTTCCCGTTTTAACCTATCTATAGTTGCTGTAGTTGGTAAAAGTTGTAAATTATGTTCAGTTAATGGTCGAAAAAATGCCGAAGTCCATAAATTACAAGCTACATATTTTAACCACCAATGATTATCTAAAAGATTATCTTGATATTTTCTCTCTTTTTCCTTAACTTCCTGGGGTGTATTTTCGGAAAAGTCCGCTAATTCTTGCCATAACTTCGCAAAGATGTAATTATCATCAGCAGAAGTTTCAAAAATAGATAATTGTCCTTGGGTTTCCCGTTCTTTTTTATTCCGCTTCTTAAAATCAGTCGCTAATTTCTTATCATCACCTGTCACCGCTTTAAAAGCATCATCAGGAATACCTGCATCTAAACAATCTAAATCCAAAACACCAACCAGAGAATTACCGCATTTAATCCGATGATCTAAAAAGTTCAAAGGTTTACCAGTCGCAAAACCTTCAATCCATAAAGCCACCTTACACAAATCTACCGCTAAAGGGTTCAAATCTACGCCATAAATACAGTTTTGAATCACATCACGCACCGCTTGACGTAAAGGTTCTGGTGCTGGTTGAGATTCCCCTGTTCTCACCTTCGCTAATTCCTTTCCTATGCGTCTTGCTGCTGCTAATAAAAAATGTCCAGAACCACAAGCAGGATCTATTACTTTTAAACTTAATAGGGATAATTCGTAATTCGTAATTCGTAATTCGTAATTATTAGAATTGCCAGTTTTTTGTTCAGCTTGGCGCAATTTCTCCTCAATAACTGGTTCTAATGCGGTTTTAATTAACTGTTGGACAAGTTGGGGAGGGGTGTAATAAGAACCTGTGGTTTTTCTATCACTTCCAAATACTAAATTAAATTCATATATGCCTTGATTTTGTTTAATTTGGGGGTGAAAATCTAATAAACTTTCATAGACACTTCCCAATTCTTCCACATCCAAAGCTGCATAATTTACCCGGCGGATTTGTCCTTTATCTTCATATAAGGATAAACAACGAATAGCAGTTAATAAATCATAATTATCAATACCACAATCATCTAAATCTGTCAAGGTTTGCGAACCAAATAAATCACCATTTAAAGGCGATAATCCTAACATTCGTCCGCGCCAATTTTCATCAAATAACTTAAATGTCACCCGTAAACCTTGCCAAATATCTTGAAATCCTTCCCGACGATAGCGAGGACGTTCTGCTAATTCTCGCAAGCGTTCAATACTGTAATATTCAAGATAAATTCTCGCTTTTTCTGGATCTTCTCCGATTAATAATAAATTGCGAGATTCAGCCACCATTAAGAATAATAGGCGATAAATTAACCGCAATAATTGACGGTATAATTCGTAATTCGTAATTCGTAATTCGTAATTATTAGATAATTTTTGGCGGAGATTTTCACTATCACGATGTTGAATAAAGCCATTTCCTAGCTGTATCAAGGCTTTTTCTACCCCGTCGCGCAGTCTGTCGCGGACTCTTCCCCCTTGTTGCAGACTTTCTTGATGGTAATATTCCAATAGGCATTTATCCGCATCATCCGCAGTTTCTGGTAAACGAGAACGGTGGAAAAGCCGATAAAATAGACCAAATTCGGCAAAGTTCTCACCGTTGAGAATCTGCTCTAAGTCAAATTCGATATAAGTAAGGCGAGTCATTAGGGAAGAGTCGCGTAATAACCGCCAGCGAAAACCATTAGTAGCGATCGCCCAAAGATGCTCGGTCTTGTTAAGATATTCCTGTACTAAGCCATGTGCTGATAACCGGGGTGTCCCACTGGGAGGACGTTTATCAATATCCAACCGACAACCAATAATATGAATGGGTGGGTAATTCGTAATTCGTAATTCGTAATTCGTAATTGAAGAGTCGGATGGTAATACGGCGCGGTGGGAAATGGCGTAGGTTTGCCCTTCTACGACTTCAGCTTTAGCGGTATATACGGGAGTATATCCAAGACTTTTTAACAGCAGCACAGCCATTTCACGGGTGATACTGGTGGCTGTATCTTCGGCATCCAGCCTATTTAATTGGCGTTGAAAAGATGCCCAATAGGCTTTTGCATCACCCCAAGCGATCGCAATTTCATCTTCTAATTTATCAGATTTAGGTAAGCCAAAATCCGCCGGTGTTTGTCCTTTGATATTACCGGTTAATAGTTCGGTAGTAATATCTGCTGCGAGTAAGTTGCCTTCAAATTGTACGCCAATCATAGTTTTAATTCGTAATTCGTAATTCGTAATTCGTAATTATTTGTCTTTAAGTTTTTTGGTAGAAGCGACTAAGATTTTTCCAATTTCGTTAGCTTCTTGGAGAAGTAAGGTAAATTTTGGTTTATCTACTAATTCTGATTCTATCAAAATTTCTAACCAGTACTGAGTTTCTCTGGCTTCTTTCAGGGCTATTTCTAATTTATGAATGAAGTCTTTATCAGATTGAGCAGATTGAGCTTCTCTAACATTTGCGCCTACAGAAGTACCAGAACGCAATAACTGTTTAGAAAGTGTCCGATGAATTCCTGATTTTTCATCAAGAAAGCAACAAGCTTTAATTATCCTAATTGCAAATTGTTTTGTCCTATCTGTAATTGTGATATGATTGTTGCTTTTGACATTTACATTTGCATTTGTGTTTGTCACCTTTAATATCCTCCCTTACTTCTTTCTTAAATTCCAAATTCCAAATTCCAAATTACGAATTACGAATTACGAATTACGAATTACGAATTACCCCCGGTTGCAAGATATACACACCCAACAAATCCATCGGTAATTGTGGTATTACTTGAATCCTGCCCTCTTGAGTAATTGTCCGTACACGCTGATGGGATTGGGATAAGGAGAGCGATCGCTCTTTGGCAAATAGTTCTAAATCTGTTTGCAACTCATCTAAACGATTCAACAACTCTTCTACCTCCTGTTTTTTCAGTCCCGCAGGAGCATCAGCCACCGGGTTAGCTTGTTCTAACAATGCTTTTGCCTCCTCCGGTGTTAACCACATCGGATTTGAGGGCGGTCCGGTAAACCCCACTACCGCACATTCCTCTCCTAACAGTTCATGATTACGCTTGAGCGTATCCCCACCTTGAGCTAAAGCCCGACTACTAACTTTTTGTGTCAACAAATGTCGCAATCTTAACAACAATAAAGTTGTCCGTTTAGTTACAGTATCTGTAGTTGTAAACCCGCACCTCGCCGCCAAAGGTTCTGGGGAATTAACCAAAGCTTCTTCGATAATATGACGCGCCAAACCCTCCACCAAAGGATGATTCCGTCCTACATATTCCACCCCAAACGGTGCAGGTGTGGTAAAAGTAATTAACCGTTTTTCATTCCCTAAAGTGGGTTTTAAAAAATTAGGAATTGACGGTAATAACCATCCTTGTTTTTTCTCAATCAAGGCACAATTTAACTTTGCACAAGCATTATTCACAAACCTGAATACATCCTCTTCACTACCGAGAATTTGATCAGATTCCATCAATTCCTGTTCTACTTCTGTCGGTTTAATTGCCTTTTGTGCAAAGCGAGTCCGGCTGATTTTTTCCCGTTCTACAGCCTTATCCCATTGTTTATGCACCTGTTCAACGGCTGATTCTCCCTCATCTAATAAATCCAATAATGACAACTGCTGCGCGTCTGTACTCTTATCAAATAAAGATTTAAACACCGCTTCAGAAACAGTAGTGCTATCCATTGGGACAGGAACAGTAATACCCAATGTCTTATGTATTTGCACTGCTTTACGAATTAACACTTCTAAAACTGCCCCATCTACGGGATTATCCTGACCATAGAGTAAACAAATTTTTACCTGAGTTGCTACCTGTCCATAGCGGTCAATGCGTCCTTCTCGTTGTTCTAATCTGTTAGGATTCCAAGGTAAATCATAGTGAATCACCGCACTAAAATGAGACTGTAAATTTACCCCTTCACTCAAACAGTCAGTAGCAACCAGCACCCTTTGAGGATAGGATTTCAACTCATTTAATCTAATTTCTCGTTCATCTTCCGACTGTTCCCCAGTAATGGCAATCACCCGAATTTGCCCACTTTTCTTTTCTAATTTCTGTTTTAGGGCATTTGCCAAATAATTAGCTGTAGCAATGTAGCGACACCAAATAATCGGGTTGTAATTATTCGCCAGTAGGGATTGAATATAATTAATACAAGTTTGTAACTTTTGATCCTTATTCCCCTGTAACTCTGCCGCAGCTTGGATAAAAGTCCGCAGCTTGCGTTTATCTGCATCCCCATAACTTTGCTTTCCCTGTTCTATTACCACAGTCGGAGCAGCATCTACAGCTTGTTCCTGGTCTGTGGGATCATAAACATAAGAAATCATCAAATCATCATCTAATTCGTAATTCGTAATTCGTAATTCGTAATTCGTAATTCGTAATTCGTAATTTTCGACTCCCGACTCCTTGCTTGTTAAGTTACGGTTTAAGGTGGCCACAGCCGCAGCAGGGGAAGACATCACACAACGAATTAATGCCAATGCTGACCAATAACGTCCCCGGCGTTGGGCATGACTCATTTCTGCGGTAGTAGTTTTGACTAAACCCCGTGCAAAGTTATAAACTTCTTCAAAAAGCTGTTTATATTCCTTGGATAACTTGTAAGGTTCTTCGTCTGATTTGCGTTCAGGAAAAGGCGTTTCATTCCCTAACCACAGTTTCACATCTGCCCGTCGTCGTTGGATAAAATGACTGGCTAATGTATCTCGTTGTGGTTCTGTCAGTTTGTCCAACGTTAAATTTTCAAACTCTGGCTGGAGTAACCCTAACAATGACAGGAAAGATTCTTCAATTCCACTATGGGGAGTAGCCGAAAGTAATAATAAATGACGGTTTTGTTTTTGGGCAATCTGCTGAATTAATTGATGTCGTTGCTGTTGGGATGTACCCTTACTGCCAGAACGGGTACAAGTATGTGCTTCATCAACAATGACAAAATCTGGACAGTGGGTAATAAAACTAGCTTTACGGCGTTCTGCTTTAGCATAGTCCAGACTAACAATTATGTGGCGATAATAACTAAATACATGAGAACCGTTAGGTATTGCTCGTTCTAACTTGGAAGCCGTACCAGAACGGACTACCACCGCATCAATATGGAATTTTTCTCTTAATTCTTGCTGCCATTGCTCACATAAGTGAGGAGGACATAAAACCGCTATCCGTCTCACTTCCCCTCTATCTAACAACTCACGGGCAATTAAACCAGCTTCAATGGTTTTACCAATACCCACATCATCAGCAATCAATAATCTCACTGTTTCTAATCGCAGTGCCATCAACAAAGGAACTAACTGATAAGGACGAGGACGCAATGACAAGCGACCCAAGCAGCGAAAAGGACCCGCCCCACTCCGTAACAGATGCCGGGCTGCATCCATCAATAACACGGCTGCTGTGTGGTCTTTAATACTGTCCGCAGTAGGCAGGGGAAAGGTTGCAGGTGCTAGATTTTCTAAATTTAACTGCCGATAAATCCCTACCATTTCTTCTTCGTGACCACTGAGGGGACGGAGACGGATCAGGTCTTGATTTTCATCTGGTAGCACTACCCATTGCCGACTGCGGCAACTGACTATAGAGCCGGGGGTGGGGGTTAAGGTATCTGTCATTGTTTCGCTGTGTTGGCAAAGTTGGCAGTGTAAACCAGGTAGAAAGGATACTTCTTAACTACCTGCTGGTTTATGTTATATTAATGACTATCAATATTACTGTTTAGTATAAAGCCATTTAATCAAGCAAATACAACTTTATTATAAAAAGTGACAATTTTTACTTCTATGATAAAAACTGTAATAGTTTCAAAAAAGATCCTAAATTCGTTCTAAACCTCATCCATTTTGAAACCTGAAGTAATGCGAGCATCTTGCTCGCTACTTAACAGCAGGGAGCAAGATGCTCCCACTACTTTCAATAACTATGGTTTTCATCTTAGACGGGGTTTATAATCTATTTGACGGGTTGTAGTTTTGTGACTTTAAGTTTAAACTTCCCTACCCCAGTTTCCCCAAAAGAGTGAACGCGCACAATGTAAGTTCCTGTTTCTGTAATCCGGGTAAATAACAGGGAATTACTTGTACCATCAGGTCCATCATCATTTTCCAATACCGTTGAGCCATTGGGGGCTAATAGTGTAATCATGGTGTCGAAATTTTCCGAGGACAAATCAATTGCTAAATTATCACCCTTCTCTAACTTAACTGCATAATCACGAGCAAATCCCCCTTGTCCTGTGGGAATATCTCTGTTTGATAGGGTATCAGAAATTTCTGTAAAATTATTTAAAGGAATGGGGCTATATAACTTATTTTGGGCTGAAGCTGTTTTGAGCCAAATCCCCATTGTTAGCAATGTGATAGGAATAATTAGAATGTGTCTGAAACCCACTGCAAAAGTCTTTTTCATAAATTTAACTACTGTTCCCATAAATACAGGGTAACTCATCTAATATAGCTTTATTTTTATTTATTTGTCGTGGCCACAGCAGCTACACCCAAGACTGTAATTTGATGTTGTTCAAGAGTCTTGACAGCAGCTTTAACAGTAGCACCAGTAGTATAAATATCATCCACTAATAATATTTGTGTATTTGGATGACGACGAAAATCTTTGCCAAGTCCAAAAGCATTTGCTAAGTTTTGTTGTCTTTGAATTGGGGATAAATTAAATTGTGCTTCAGTTTCTTTGATGCGTTCTAAACCATTGACTTTTAATTTGTATCCTGTAACATTACAAAAACCTGCGGCTATTAATGCGGCTTGATTAAAACCACGTTGTTTTTGTTTGTTTGGGTGCATAGGGATAGGGACAACTAAAAGCTGTTGTTGTGGTTGGGGTGAATGTAATAACCATGATTCTCCTAACCATGCTCCTAAAAGATAACCTATTTGTGGCTCATTTTCATATTTTAGGGCAGCGATCGCTCTTTTAACTGCACCACCATAATTTCCCCACACAAATATTGGTAATGGTTGTTTCCATAAAAAAGCGGGATTTTGTTTATGACAACTTTGAATTTGCTTGATACAATATGGACAAAGTTCCCTTGATGTAGTCCGTTGACATAGGGGACAATGAGATTTCAGAAAAAGACTCAATAGGTTTTGGAATATTTTCATCATAGATATTTGATATAAATGCGATCGCATCGGCTAGTTTCTACACCTGTTGTGGGTAGATAACCATTACTTTCATAAAGTTTAACAGCTTCAGTTAAAATACTCGCGGTTTCAATCCAAATTTGCTCAAATCCTCGCAAAGCGATCGCTGTTTCCAGTTGTTGTAATAAATATTTTCCTAATCCGAAACCGCGCACTTTTGGCAAAAGATACATTTTTCTAATTTCTACAGCTTTTTCTCCGCGATTTATGGGATAATATGCCGCAGTCCCCACAAGTTGATTTTGGTGTTCAATTATCCAAAATTCTCCGCCAGTTGCTAAATAATATTTTTCTATTTCTAATACATCTTTGTCTGCCTCTTCTGGTTGCCAAGGTAAACCGTATTCTGATAATATGGAACTAATGACTGTAGCTGCTAAAATGCGGTCGCTTTCTTGCCAATTACGAATGATAAAATCTTGGTATTGATACATAATAAAATGTAGTTGATAAAGTTATGATTTTCTGGTTCTTTGCCAAAAAAATCCCCATCTAAATCTGATGATTATAGATAGGGATTATTCAAACTCTTAAACCGTAACCGTAGTAAAGTTGGTTAAGCTCAGAGTACCAGTTAAGCCTGTTACCTCAATGATTGCATCAGTAGTAGCACTAAAACCTGCTGTAGCATCATTAATACCCACAAAGGTACGGCTACCAAAGGTGAATTGAGCAGCAGCATTAGCACCAAAATTAACAGTAGTTAATTTGGCTGTAATGCCGACTGTATCAAGTGTTGCCAAAGTTCCGGCATTAGAGAATACTGATCGTGCAGTGGAAACAAGGAATAAATCATTACTAGCATTAGCATTAAAGTCCGTAATCACATCAACGCTATTGAAGACGGAATTAGCTAAATTGCGGTAGTCAAAACGATCAATTCCCGTTCCCCCAATTAAGGTATCAATACCTAAACCACCATTGAGAATGTCGTTACCTAAACCACCATTGAGGATGTTATTAGCGGTGTTACCTGTAATGACGTTATTACCAGCATTACCAGTCCCGTTAATCGCGGCTGTTCCTGTCAATGTCAGGTTTTCAATGTTGGGTAAGGTAGCAAGAGTCAAGGTGACAGTGGATTCAATTGTATCTGTTCCCTCTCCCACATTTTCGGTAATCACATCAGTGGTGGTATCTACAACAAAGACATCGTTACCAGTTCCACCAATCAAGGTATCTATTCCTGCACCACCATCAAGGATGTTATTAGCCGTGTTACCTGTGATGACGTTATTACCAGCATTACCAGTTCCATTAATCCCGGCTGTTCCTGTCAATGTCAGGTTTTCAACGTTAGCAAGAGCCGCAATACTGTAAGTAACACTAGATTGAATGGTATCTGTACCACCGCTGGCAAGTTCTGTAATCGTATCAGTGGTGGTATCTACAACAAAGACATCGTTACCAGTTCCACCAATCAAGGTA
>JAKOGY010000183.1 GCA_028658405.1 Dolichospermum sp. ST_sed8
GGGTTTCCCGTCGCAGGCGACTGGCATCCCCACGCTCCGGTATAGTGAGACGTGGGGCTTGGTGCTGATTAAGCTAAATTAACACTTGTTTATAACTCTTATGGGGATGAGAGAAGTGAGAGATTATTCCCTTTAATAATGAATTTTGAAAATGCAGTCAGAGAGTTTATTATATCTATAATGCTGAAAAGGTATGGTTCTTGCTGGGAAGATACTCTTGATAGATATATAGAAGATGCTGAACAAAATCTTGAAAAATATAAAATGAAATATGGCTATAAATGGGAAGATAGACTTAAAAAATATAAAGAATGTAAGAGTGAAGCATTAAAGAATAAGGAAAATGAAGCTAACTACCAGCAACACAATCCTCTACTTATGCACTGGCTTTATTATGCAGATTTCACAGATTTATCAAAAATGATTAGTATAGTTGATGACTTAGAAGGAGGTTATAAGCTATCAAACTCACCTCAGTCAATTTTCGCTAATGCTGTTGATAAAAAGACACGAGATACAATTACGAGAAAAATTAATGACCTCCGTGTATTAAGAAATAGGCTAATGCACGGACGTTATTTAACAGGGGAGAATGAAGAGTTAATTAGATTGATTTGTAAAGAGTTTCAAGAGCTAATTATTCAGCCAGGATACATTAATAATTTTGAAAGTCGCAGACTAACTGAAGACTAAATCAGCAACGCCCATGGTTAGATAGACAAAATTAGATAAGCGGTAAAATTGTAGGGCAATAGTTAGAGATATTTGCCCTTTATGGCTCACCAATTACCCAATCTTCCCAAATCCTGAAATCTTCGCTAAAGCATCTTGAACCGCGGGTGGTAACTGACGCATAATTTTACCCTTTTCCCGATCTAAGGCCACTAAGGTAACTTGAGCAGTAATATATAAATCCTGATGATCAGGAGAAATAATTTTATAATCCCAGTTCATTCGGACTCCTGTTACTTCAGCCATGCGTGTTCTTACTAGGGCTGACATCCCTAACTGCACTGACCGATGATAACGGATTGATAGCTCCACAACAGGCAAATCACAACCTAAAGCCACTAAATCAGCAAAATCAATGCCAATAGAGCGCAAACATTCTACCCGTGCTTCCTCCATCCAAGTTAAATAAGTACCATGCCAAACAATACCCGCATAGTCTGTATGGTGAGGTTGCGCTCTAACTGGATATTCAAACCAATTTTCAAATGCAACATTAGTAACACTCTCAATGGCGCTGGTTGGTGGTAGCTGGGGTTGATTTGTATCTTTAGACATATTAATAATTTTTTTCAGCAACAGATTGGTGAAAAACCAATAAAACTTTGTAAATTTGACATTTATCACCTATTTCTGATTCTACCAGATTGTCAAGATGTTGCGTGAAACGCCCATGATTCCGAAAATTTGAGCAATACTGGTACATGAAGACAGATAAATAGAACTTACAAAAATGACGATTCAACCTACAAATACAGCATTATTAGATTGGACTGGTGATACTTTAGCTGTTGGCCTGTTTGAAGACGCAGGAGAATTAATTGGTGATTTAGTCGGCTTAGATGATAAATGTGCGGGAATTATCAAAGAAATAATTGCCGAAGAAGAATTTAAAGGTAAGGCAAATAGCACCATCGTCATTCGGTTAGCCGCTACTTATTCCGTGCGGAAGGTGATTTTGGTGGGTTTAGGGAAACCAGAGGCGCTGAAATTAGAAACTTTACGTCGGGTTGCGGCTGCTGTAGCGCGAACCGCTAAAAAGCAAAAAACCAAAACTCTGGGAATCAGTTTACCACTGTGGAACAATGATCCAGCTACTACAGCCCAAGCCTTGACTGAAGGCATAGAATTAGCACTTTACCAAGATAATCGCTTTAAATCTGAGATTGAAGATAAAAATCCCCCCATTGAAACCATTGATTTATTAGGTCTAGCAGGACAAGAAGCTGCTATTACCCGCGCCAATCAAATTGTTGCTGGTGTGATTTTGGCGAGACAGTTAGTAGCAGCCCCAGCTAACTCGGTGACATCTATCACTATGGCAGAAACTGCCCAAGCGATCGCTCACGAACACGGGTTAGAACTGGAAATTTTGGACCAAGAAGAATGTGAAAAACTAGGCATGGGGGCATTTTTAGGAGTTGCTCAAGCTTCTGATTTACCACCTAAATTCATTCATCTCATCTATAAACCAGCCACCACACCTAGACGGAAACTGGCAATTATCGGTAAAGGTGTCACCTTTGATTCTGGTGGTTTGAACATTAAAGGTGCTGGTAGTGGCATTGAAACCATGAAAATGGATATGGGTGGTGCAGCCGCAACTTTAGGCGCTGCTAAGGCAATTGGGCAATTAAAACCAGATGTGGAAGTTCATTTTATCTCCGCCGTTACCGAAAACATGATTAGCGGTAAGGCTATGCACCCTGGAGACATCTTAACCGCATCAAATGGCAAAACAATCGAAGTTAACAATACTGATGCTGAAGGGCGATTAACCTTAGCTGATGCCTTAGTCTATGCTGATAAATTGGGTGTAGATGCGATCGTTGATTTAGCTACCCTCACAGGTGCTTGTGTGGTGGCTTTGGGTGAAGATATCGCCGGTTTATTTACACCCGATGATGCTGTGGCTTCCCAATTACAAACAGCCGCAGACAGCACCGGTGAGAAAATTTGGCGGATGCCTATGGAAGATAAATATTTTGAAGGGCTGAAGTCGGGTATTGCCGATATGAAAAATACCGGACCTCGTTATGGTGGTTCTATTACTGCGGCTTTGTTCCTCAAACAGTTTGTTAAGGATACTCCTTGGGCGCATTTAGATATTGCTGGACCAGTATGGGCTGAAAAAGAAAATGGCTACAACGGTGCGGGTGCAACTGGCTTTGGTGTGAGAACTTTGGTTAGTTGGGTTTTGAGTTAATTTTACCGAAACAGGGCGGAGGGCGGGGTTTCCCCGCCCCTACTGCCATAAATTAGAAAGCTGTAAATTAGGGTATAAATTGTGAGTTTTGATAATGTTTGTAAAATCCTAGCAGAAAAATACCCGCGTGATTTTGCTAATTGGTTATTACCTGAACAAGTTGAAAAAATCAAAGTTTTAAAAACTGAATTAAGCATTGAAATTTCAACCTTTGCATGAAAACCATTTACAATGTTACTCATGCAAAAATTATGCAAATAAACATAAGCGTACTTTAGTGAATATACACTTGCTAACTCTCTTAGTTTCAGGGAAAGTAGATTTTCTTATGCTTTTTTAAGAATTTTGAATTTTTAAGTATTGCAATCTGATAAAATTTGTAAGGTTTCTATAAGCTCTGAGCAATGGGATCGACTGGTGTAAGGATCGCAATTGACGCAATGGGGGGAGATCATGCACCCGCTGAAATCGTCGCCGGCGCACTGCGGGCGCGAGAAGAATTGGGTGTAAAAATATTGTTGGTTGGAGATCCCCAACAAATTGAGGCTGTAATGCCGCCAAAAACGACTATGGCGGATTTGGAGATTGTTCCTGCCGAGGAAGTGATCGCTATGGATGAAGAGCCTCTCAACGCAGTTAGACGCAAGCGAAAATCTTCCATCAACATAGCGATGGATTTAGTCAAAAATAAACAGGCAGATGCTGTATTTTCGGCTGGACATTCTGGAGCAGCCATGGCCTCAGCCTTGCTGCGCTTGGGAAGATTACCGGGAATAGAGCGTCCAGCAATTGGCACAGTATTCCCCACCATCAAAGCAGGTAAGCCAGTAATGATACTGGATGTTGGTGCTAATGTAGACTGTCGCCCTAAATTTTTAGAGCAGTTTGCAGTGATGGGTTCAATTTACAGTCAGTATGTTTTGGGAACAGAAAATCCCAAAATAGGTTTATTGAATATTGGCGAAGAAGATACTAAAGGTAACGAAGTAGTTCTCCGCGCCCACCAATTGTTACGGGAAAATACTCAAATTAATTTTACTGGTAATGCTGAAGGGCGTGATGTATTATCCGGTGAATTTGATGTAATTGTTTGTGACGGCTTTGTGGGTAATATTTTATTAAAATTTGCCGAAGCAGTTGGAGGAGTAATTCTGCAAATTCTGCGAGAGGAATTACCCCAAGGGATACACGGTCAAATCGGTACAGCGATTTTAAAACCTAACTTAAAGCGCGTTAAACAGCGGATGGATCACGCTGAACACGGAGGGGCTTTGCTTTTAGGTGTCAGTGGCATTTGTTTTATTGGTCATGGTAGTTCCCAAGCCCCATCTATTTTCAGTGCCATCGCAAAAGCTAAAGAAGCGGTAGATAATCAGGTGTTAGAAAGACTCCAATCCCAATATCAAATTCTCCAAGAAGAAAGCAGTTAGTTTGCTCTTTTCTTGGTGGATATTTGACGCTATCAGCTACTTGTCACTTGTCATCCAATTTTAGATTGTGGGTTTTAGATTCATAACTACTGTTGATCAATCTAAAATCCCTAATCTCAAATCTAAAATTGGGATTGTCATTGGTACTCGTTATTAATGCTTACAAACAAGACAACTGACAATTAAAAAATGACAACTGACAATTTGAGGAGAAAAATAAGTGCAAAATTTCTTTAACAGTGGTATCGCAATTACAGGCAGTGGTTCAGCAGTCCCCGCAACTTGTTTACATAACCAAAAGTTAACTCAATTGGTGGAAACATCAGATGAGTGGATTGCCTCAAGAACAGGAATTCGGGAAAGACGGTTAGCATTGCCCCCTGACTCACTGGCATCATTAGCCACTGCTGCGAGTAAACAGGCCATTGATGCCGCAGGTATTACAGCAGCAGACATAGACTTAATTTTACTGGCCACATCTACCCCTGATGATCTTTTTGGAACTGCTTGCCGCGTTCAAAATGAATTAGGTGCTATCAAAGCAGTCGCCTTTGACTTAACCGCTGCCTGTTCTGGCTTTGTCTTTGGTCTAGTCACAGCCGCACAATACATTAGAACAGGTGTTTATCAAAATGTACTCTTAATTGGGGCTGATATCCTCTCTCGCTGGGTAGATTGGCAGGATAGGCGCAGTTGTGTATTATTTGGTGATGGGGCTGGAGCAGTGGTATTACAAGCCAATAAAAGCGATCGCCTCTTAGGATTTTGCCTCAAAAGCGACGGTTCTCAAAACCATTGTCTCAACCTAGCTTATAACGCCTCTACAGAAGAACTGACACCAGATATTCATGTATCTACAGGCAAATATCACCCAATTACCATGAACGGTAAAGAAGTCTACCGCTTTGCTGTGCAAAAAGTCCCAGAAGTGATAGATAAAGCCCTGTTTGCGGCTAATCTCAAAGTTGAAAATATAGATTGGTTGGTATTACATCAAGCAAATCAAAGGATTATCAATTCTGTAGCTGAACGCTTAGAGATTCCCGAACATAAAGTCATCAGCAATGTTGCTAACTATGGTAACACCTCCGCCGCATCTATTCCACTGGCATTAGATGAAGCAGTGCGAGCCGGGAAAATTAAACCCAATGATATTATTGCCACATCTGGATTTGGCGCTGGACTTTCCTGGGGTGCAGCAATTTTTAAATGGGGAAGATAGACAATTCAAAATTGAGAATTAAAAATTAGAAAACTAATTACAACCAACAACTGACCACTGACCATTGACCATTGACAACTGACTAATAACAAATGACAAAAACTGCATGGGTGTTTCCCGGACAAGGTTCTCAATTGCTGGGAATGGGAGTAGACTTGTTAAATCTACCATCTGCCAAAGAAAAATTTATTCAAGCCGAGGCAATTTTGGGGTGGTCTGTGATAGATGTCTGTCAAAGTGATATTGATACCTTATCTCGGACACTTTATACACAACCAAGTTTATATGTAATCGAAAGTATTATTGCTGATATTTTACGGGAAAAAGGACAGCAACCAGACTTAGTAGCAGGTCACAGTTTAGGCGAATATATAGCCCTTTATGTGGCTGGTGTGTTTGAATGGTCTGCGGGATTACACTTGGTAAAGCGGCGGGCGGAACTAATGGATAGTGCTGCTGGTGGGATGATGGCCGCATTAATGAATTTTGACCGAGAAGAGTTAGAAAAAGTTATTAGCGAAACACCTGATGTAGTTTTAGCAAATGATAACAGTTCTGCCCAAGTTGTAATTTCTGGAACTCCAGATGCTGTACAGGCTGTAATGTCCCAAGTCAAAGCCAAACGAGCTATTCCCTTGAAGGTTTCCGGTGCATTTCATTCCCATTTAATGCAAGCAGCCGCTACAGAATTTCAAGAAGTTCTAGACTCAGTTATTTTTGGGTCAGCAAATGTTCCAGTTTTATCTAATGTAGATCCAACTCCTGCCGTAGAAGCGGAAACTTTAAAACAGCGTCTTTCTCAACAAATGACTGGTTCTGTACGCTGGCGAGAAATTTGTTTGCAATTGGCAGAAAATGGCATGGAGAAAGTTGTGGAAATTGGTCCTGGTAACGTCTTAACTGGGTTAATTAAACGGACTGCTCCTAGTTTAATTTTGCAAAACATTCGTAATGCCGCTGAGTTACCAGAGTAGGTCAAAAAATTAGTTTTTCAATACCAACCTGAATTTAAAACAACGGTAAATATCCTATTTAAGATTAAATCGGCGGTTAGAAACCGCAACTACACAGGCAAAACCCGCCTCCGTGGGTTGAAAATAAGTATTTTTTCTTAGTCCACGGAGGTGGTCACTGAGCCTGTGGATAGAGTAGCGTGGCGGACTTAAGAAAAATAAAGCATAAATATTACCGAATAAGATTTTAGGAGAACGGTATGAAACTTTCAGTAGAACAAATCCTCAATTTACAAGAGATGAAAGTATTAAATTCCGACGAAATAGAAGGATTAGGATTAGTTATAGAAATCCAGATAGTAGAAGTCAGCATAGACCCTATAAAGAAAATTACAAAGATTTATGAATACAATTGAACAAAAAACTTGGATGACGCAAGCAGAATATGCCAAAAAGCTGCGTCCTTTACTACCACCAGAAGCATTTTTACCTGATATTAATAAACTCTGGATTCTTTTAATTAATTTAGTAATTATGATTTTGGGTTGGGAAATTGCCAGTCATCTTGATGAGTGGAATTGGTATTTTCTCTGGCTTTATTTACCATTAGCATTAGTGATGGGTAATAGTGTGATTGTTCTCCTGTTTAGCACCCACGATTTTCTGCACAGCCGCACAATTACAAATCCCTGGTTGAGACAAATAATTAGTTTATTGGGATTGACAATGTTATGGATGCCACCAACTTTATGGAAGGCAGTACACAATCGAGAACATCACAATAAAACAAATTCCTTAGAAGATCCAGATCGCAATTATTTAGACAGTCAACCTAAAAATTGGGGTAAATGGATTCAAAATGCTTTTGTGCCGTCGGCTGAGGTAAATCCGCTGTTATTGTTCATAGGTATGGGTCATGCTTGGGGAGTTCACGCATTTCGTAATCTTACCTCAGTGTTATTATTCAATAATGGTAAAGCCGAATATCCTGTGATGGCTTTTACAGTTAGTGGTAAAGAACGACGAGCGATCGCTGTAGAATTATTAATGATCATAGGAATACATGGGAGCATCTTAACTTATCTGGAATTCCATCCCATCAAACTGCTTCTTGGCTATTTCTTACCAATTTGGATAGGCTATGCAGGGCTGATGTTTTATATCTATACGAATCATATGTTATGTCGAATGACAAGTGTAAATGATCCTCTGATCAATAGTCTCTCGATTCGAGTTCCTAAACTATTTGATCTATTACATTTTAACTTTTCATACCATACTGAACATCACATTTTTCCCGGCATCAATTCAGATTATGCGCCAATGGTGCAAGAACTATTACAAACACATTATCCTGAACGGTTCAACTTATTGAATGCTGGTAAAGCATGGGAATTGATGATGCAAACACCCAGACATTATAAAGATGATAATACCTTCACAGACTGGTCTGGGAATAAATCAGTAGACTGTCCAATCTTAACCATAAATCATCTCACCGATAACAGTCATCTTCAATAGACATTTTTGTATGCGTTTGTATGCGTTAAATTATGCTTGATATTTGATTATTTTAGGATCACTTACAGCAGATTGCAGATCAATCAGGTACAGAATCTTAATTCAAAGCCAGACACCAAGACAGTTTTACTTGGTGACTCGGTGACTCGGTGACTCCTGAATTCTGCTGTAATTACATTTCCACCCAAAGACGTTCTAATTGTCGTTGCCAAGCTACTAAAACCTGTGATCTTGCTTGGGGATTTTGGTCAATATCTCCTAATAAACCTTCTGCATAAAAACGGTCTAAATTTTGCATAGTTGCTTCCAGAGATTGTCCCTGTTGTTTTGCTGCTTTAATAATTTCGCGGATTCGAGTTTCTACCAAATTATTGAAAACATCATTAACACCAGCCTGATATAATGAAATCAGACGAGCGATCGCATTAGCAAAATCTGCATTAGTTAAAGTACCACTATTATGCTGAAATACTCCCCATACAACCCCATCATATACAGCATATCGTGTTTCCTGAGTATCATCAAAATTAGCTTCTAGAAACTGGGTGAGAAATGCAGCAGCTTCTTGTAAAGGCATAATTGGCAGCAATACCCGCAACCAAGTGTTATCTTCTGAAAGCAGCACCAATAACCGAAAATCAGGAGTTTCTACTTGCCAAGAACCAGGAGCTATAGATGTTACAACTTCAGCACTAAATAACTCCGTTAACGTACCCGCTATTTCTTCCAGTGTCATAATAATATTTAAACTTTATCATCCATAGTAACGCTTTCTATATAATTAGAACACCCAATTTGACAAACTTCTAGAATTTTCAATTTTCAATTTTCAATTTTCTTAAACCGTTCTTTTGCCCCACTAAAAGCCTCTTGCATCACTGCTTGAATTTTTTGAGGATCAGGTTTTTTCCCACCCATTAAATCACCGAAATACACACAAGCAGCCTCACCTAAAGCCCAAGTGTAAGCCCCTGCCCAAGATGCTGCAATCACACTACCAAAACCAGGGATAAATTTAATTAATTCCCGTGCTACAGCTTGGGCAACAAAACCACCTGCAATGGCACTGACAATACCCCCAGCTTGAGACGGTGTGATAGTCTGCCCATATAATTTCCCTAATAATCCCACCATTGATACCTGCAAGGCAGTTAAAACAGGCATAGTGGCAAAAGGTAAAGGCACAGCGGCCAGAGTTGCAGCCATAATCGAAAATGGTAAAATATAACGTCTGCCAGCGTCTCGATAAATATTCCCTAATTTTACTCCAGCTTGTTGATCTAATAATTGATAAATTGCCTTTGATTCCGCTTCCGGGAGAAGTTCAGCTAAATTATCTCGCAGTGCTTCTAAACCATAAAATACTGGATTATAATCATCTTCTTCTAAAGTAAAATCAATCAAAACTGCACTATTATATAAACCTGTAAAATTTTCTTTGATAGCGATAAATGCCCGATTTAATTCGGTAAAATCGGGAGGATAATTAGGATGATTGGCAATGTCTGGTGGATAAAGTTCATGTAAGCAAGTCACTACCAATAAACAAGGAACATTTGGATATTGCTGCCGTAATTTTTGAGAAATTTGCCGCAGAGTATCCGTTGCAAAATCATTAATTTTGACGGTAATAATTAGAACTCTAGCTTTATTTGTTTCCTGTTGTAAATCGCCGATTAATTCTTGAATAATAACTTCAGTATCTTGACTAACATCTCCTAAACCTACCGTATCTGTAAAAATCAGCAAAGGTAAATCATTAGCAGGATATGCGTAACGTTCGGTGTGTTGGGTATGGGGACGAAAACCCTGGCCAACAATTTCCGCAGATACCCCAGTTAAACCCCTAACAATAGAACTTTTACCCGCTTGAGGTTTTCCTAATAATAAAGCTTCTGTTGTTGGTAACTGTGCGCGAATAGTTTCCAAAATTTCCGCAACTTGAGTATCACTAACATTAAACCATTGTCCTACGGTTTGTGTTAATTGTTCTATTGGTAAAAGTTGAGTTAATTTACCTGTAGCTTGATTGAAAACCCCAGTAACCCTTTTTTTCCAGGAATTATTATCACCTTGTTTTGTCATAAATTACACTCCCTACAATTTGATAGAGAATATTTTAATTACACCTACTCAAAATTTAGCATAAATGGGTTTGGGTGGGCATTGCCCACCCTACGTATCTCTTGCTATTTCTAAAATCCTGCTTCCGACTGATTCTATTACGGGAGTTACTGATAGACGATTACCTTTTTTCACTACTAATAATTCATCACCATGAAAATTTTGTTTGAGTGTTGATAGTGAAAGAGGATTATTAAAAACTTCCACAAATTCCAGTTTTACAGTTTGCCAACGGGGAGATTCAGGAGTTGATTTATCATCATAATATTTACTATTTACATCAAATTGTGTAGGATCAGCAATACCTGTTTCAACTATCTTCATTAAGCCAAAAATTCCCGGAGGTTCAGCATTAGAGTGATAGAAAAATGCTAAATCTCCTATTTGCATTTGTCTCAAGAAATTACGCGCTTGATAATTACGTACACCGTCCCAAATAGTCTGATTTTGATTTTGTAAATCACTAATACTATAAACCCCTGGTTCTGACTTCATTAACCAATAATTAATTGTATTCATCTCATAATTAATTCCATAATTGTTGGTGGGCTGACAAATTAATTAATCATCGTCTGAACTGTGATTTTTGTGATTTAGATGATTTCTGTGATTAA
>JAKOGY010000184.1 GCA_028658405.1 Dolichospermum sp. ST_sed8
AATTTAGTGAACTATGTTGAAAAAATCATTCGAGAATTTGGAAAAGAATATAAAATTAATTTTGCTTAGGTACTTATTTACATCACTAGTCAAGTTTTAGATATAGCAGGTACATCTGTACTTGGATTTGAACGCTTTGATTTAAGTGGGTTTGCTGGTACTTTTAGCTTTAACGGTACTACTGCCAATGATTGGGTTAAAGGTGGTACAGGAAAGGATGATATTGCCACTGGAGAGGGTAATGATTACCTGGACGGAGGATTAGGTGCAGACTTATTAATAGGCGGTGTAGGTAATGATACTTATGTAGTAGATAATCTTGGAGATATTGCTGCGGAAGGTTTGAATCGGGGAATTGATACTGTTCAATCTTCCATCACTTGGACATTAGGAGCCAATCTGGAAAACTTAACCTTAACCGGCACGACTGCTATTAATGGTACAGGTAATCAACTGAATAATACTATTAACGGTAATAGTGCTAATAATATCCTCACCGGTGGAAAAGGCGCAGATACCCTGATTGGTGGTTTAGGTAACGATTCCTACTATGTAGATAACGCGGGAGATATCATTACTGAAAATTCAGGACAAGGCACAGACAGTGTTTTCACTATTATCAACTACACATTAGGTAACAACGTAGAAAACCTGACATTGCAAGGAACAACTGCCCTTAATGGTACTGGTAACACCTTAAATAACATCCTCACTGGTAACGCTGCCGCTAATATTCTCAGAGGTGGTGGAGGTGTAGATACTCTTACTGCTAATGCTGGCGCAGATACTTTGATTGGTGGTCTAGGTAACGATCAACTCTATTTGGGTTTAAATGATAATGCCGTAGATATAGTCAATTATGCCTCTGGAGATGGTGCAGATACCATTTATCAGTTTGTGCGTGGTGTCGGTGGTGATCAAATCCAGTTTACAGGTATTGCCAATCTTGATTTGGTAACATCTGGAATAAGTACACAACTTCGCATTAGTGATGGTATTGCTGGTAATTCTGGTTTTGGCACAGGTGTGATCTTAGCCACTTTATCAGGTACAACTGGGTTTAATCCATCTGACTTCAATGTGAATCTGTTTGGTGGTAATTTCTTGTTTAGTTAATTGGTTAAGCTAACAAACATCTAATTTGCATAATCGCATTAAGCATAACTCTTGTGGGGTGGGCATCTAGTCCCCCCAGTTTATGCAAATTAAATGCTGATTAGCTTATCCCCCCTATACTTACCCGCGTCCTATCAAATTATTTGCAAATTCATAATTAGTAGGGTGGGCATTGCCCACCATCATGTTAAATTAATAACCTTATTAATCTTCGTGATCATCGAAAGGATCATCTAATTCCTGACTTGGAGGCCCAAAAGATGTGTAAATTGCCATACCAGTAATAGCAACTACCGCCGCACAAAAGGTAATTCCAAGCATCATAGCGGGTTCTAAGTCCATAAATTTAGACACATATTATGAAAGCCATATCTATAGAATATTACAAAATTTAACTTAATTATTAATCACTAAAAAACTTTTATAGCTGACGCTACACTATTAGCGAAGTAGGGGCGTATTGCAATACGCCCCTACTTATCTGTTCGCTTCCACACCTGCCAGGGAATTTATTCCCTGCCTAATAGCTCAAGTCTACTAAAGTAGACTAAGGAGTTTTCCAAATGTTTAGTCATTTTTAAATAATTCTCACTATTAGCAATGAACTTGAATACCTTGCCGGATATGGGTTTTACTTGAAGTTGACACCTATAAATATTGCCAAATCTCTACAATAAACGTGGTTTTCTCCGCTATACATATTTGCTATGTTCTATCAATGCGTATGTCCTATTAAGAATCAACACCTGTAAAATTCTGGGTATTGCAAAGATTCATGGCTTTTTCTACTCCCTGTTTGAAACTAAATTCTCCGCACTCAACCACGAAATTTAAAACTTGAGACATGACCTTATTTTCAGCGGCGGAAAACCGTCCTAAAACATGAGAAACAGTATGAGAATTATCCCCATCTATTGAGCCTTTGGGTTTACCTATACCAATCCGCAATCTGGGGAAATTTTGGGTATTCAAGTGAGAAATAATGCTTTTCATGCCGTTATGTCCACCCGCAGAACCAGATAAGCGTAAGCGAGTTTTGCCCAAGGGTAAGTCCAAATCGTCATAAATAACTAATACTGATTCAGGCGGTAATTTGTACCAATTAGTTACCGCTTGCACAGCTTGTCCAGAAAGATTCATATAGGTTAAGGGTTTGAGTAAGCGGATTTTACCCTTACCTCTTGTATTCCCCTCCCCAAACTCTCCTTGAAACTTGCGATTTTCAGCCAGAGAAATTTGCCAAGCGCGAGCTAGGGTATCTATAGCTGCAAAGCCAATATTATGACGAGTTTGATCATACTTAGGTTCTGGGTTTCCCAGTCCAACGATTAGCTGGGGAATCACCAAAGCCGTTGGTTTTATTTCTTCCTCTTTCATCCTTATATGTTTTCGGGCTGGGATTTTCCGCCTTCAATGTGTTTATGTTCTAATTCAGCGGTGGTTTGTACTGTTTCTTTCAATTGTTCAGTTTCTCGTTTGAACTCGCTTTGAAATTCATTAGAAGCTTCTTGAAAACTGCGAATGGTTTTCCCCAAACTGCGCCCAATTTCTGGTAACTTCTTCGGACCAAAGATTAATAACGCGACTACCATGATTACGCCCATTTCTGGTAAACCGATACCAAATATATTCATCTTCCTCTCCTGTAGACTGAGAAACCGCCACAGCCACTCTATAGCTTTGGCATTTAGACTAATTTTATCGCTATTTTCCGGCGTTTTTATCAATAATAAAAAAACCCGGACAAGCCATAGGTCCTAATCCCAGAATCATGTAGTGTTTCGTAGTCAATAGCAGGAAAATATTTCCCCGCTATTGACGTTTGCGGTCGGTTTGACCAGTCATTATTTCTAAGTAAAGTTTGCTTCAACCTAGTTATCTAAGCTTGTTAAGGTAAAGACACTTTCCTTTCGGAATGTTTAATCAGTACCGACAGAGCATGGAACTAGCGAATCCCAAGGTGTCATGACTTAAATAACGTTTACCCTTTGACTACGCTCAGGGTGGTCTGGTTCACATCTAATCCGTATTACTACTTATTAGAATGATCCCGGGTAGATGCTAACTATCAGCTTGATGGCTGAATAGCTGTTAGCCGCCGAAACTGCGCCAATCAACAAGCACGTCCTGAATTAACAGAGACTTGTTATAAACTTGCAGGATTATTAGCAGAAATACCAAAAATAAACCCATAAACACACCCATTAAAGGTGTTGTTCCCCAACCTGGAGATACCTTACCATACTCAGCATTTAAGGGTCTGAGAACATCTCCCAACCTAGTCCGTTGTGCCATAGTTCACCTAAGATTACTTGCAAAAGCTTTTTTAAATTTTTTCAGACATTCCCAAACCTTCACAGGGAAAGGATTCTTGGTTTAAACTGACCTGTTTTAGATTGATCTAATTACAAGTTTAACAGTTCGTGCTTACTCGTATTGATTACGAATAATTACCCAAGCTTTTATCCAGTAGTGGATAAGTTCCCGGTTGTCTCACGGGACATGGATTAATCCAAAAGCTGTTTTTAAATTATTGCAGTTTTTGATCTTTGTTTAGCGATATTGTCGGAGGTTTTCGCCACATTTACAAAAATACTTGATTTTGGCTGGACTGATACGGTTATGGGGGAATTAACGAACCACAGAGGCACAGAGGACACGGAGGGAAGAGTTAGAGGATTATGCGTTTGATGCCGTCTTTGAGGAGGGGAACATTAAAGTTGATGAGGAGTCCTAAAGTGCGCTTGGTTATTTTGAGGTAGGAGAGAAGTTGAGCTTCGTGAATGGGGGCTAGGGTTTGCACAGCTTTTAACTCTACAACTAAACAGTCTGCAACTAAAAAATCTAATCTACCTCTACCTACATCATGTCCTTTATATGTCAAGCTTATTGACTTCTCAACCTCATGATGTATACCCCGAATCATAAATTCAACAACCAGCGCCTCCTTATACACCTCCTCCAAAAACCCAGGACCCAAAACCCGGTGTACTTCAATAGCAGCCCCAATAACCTCCCCCGTAAGCTCATTCATATCCTCTCCCAAACCTCTTACCTCCGTGTCCTCTGTGCCTCTGTGGTTCGTATTCATCACATAATCCTTGCAAAAACAACTAATTACCAAATTAACCCAATTATCACCTCTACCAAACCTCTTACCTCCGTGTCCTCTGTGTCTCTGTGGTTCGTATTCATTATAACTTCTTCTTACACACTGATAAGAAATGTGTACTGTGTTCTGAAGAAAAAGCCGGAAAATTGGCCTTTTCCATGAAATCCAAAAATCTTAGCCAAGACTCTTGCAATTTTAGAAAATAGGGTTTAAGATATTCCCATGAACCTTAGCTAAGATTTTTGGAACCTTTCAATGTCAAAAATTATATACGATGTCATCCAACGCTTTGAGGTTGAAAACGGCGTTCCTCGCTTGGTTTCCACTAATATTCAGGTAATTGAAGGTGGGGAAGATTTGTTATCTTTAGCTACCAGTATGCTGGATAAACTGGGTTTTTATGAGAAGTTTGATGAAAATCGCACATCTCAATATATAGGTTATCGGCTTAAAAATCCTGGTAAAGGAGCTAAACGTTATCAACTTGTTTTAGCTCAACGGAAGGAAGGATTATGTATTTCAATTCCTAAAGATGTATTTCAGCCAGAAATTTTGGAGATTACTTGTTTTACTGAATATGATGCGCCAGTAGATGATTTGGGCAATGATTCTGTTACTACAACACATATTTTAGGTCGATTTTGGATATTACCTAGTAAAGAAGACATATTTTTGGAAGTAATGCAATCTCATTATCCAGATATTTTAAATGGTCAAGTGAGTGGGAATTTTAGTTTAAATCCTTATGTTATTTATCCTGATATTCCTGGCTATGATGCTGAACCTTTTGGGGAAATAATATCAATGGAATCGGAAGAATTTAAACTCGAACACTTGGGAGAAAGTAGTAGTTATTTAATTTTGGATGAAGATAAACTTTTTCCCTATATGTCGCAGGTATGTATTACCTCCTCTGAACTTTTAGAAGAATTTATTAACCACTTTGCAAAAATATTAATGGAGAAAAATTAATGTCTGTAAAACCTAAAAGGCTTGTTAATTCTTACGAAGAAAGAATGCTAGAGTTTCTGCAAACCTGCATAAATGAAAATTATAGAATTCATCCACAGGTTAGCTTATGCCAATTTTGTGAATTAGGTATAGGTCTTGATATTAAACTCAGAAACTTCTTTTTTAGCTCTAGTGTAGATGCACTAATCATCAACAAAGATTATAAACCTTGTTTAGTTGTAGAATTTCAATCTAGATATCATGATCCACATGAAGCAAAAGAACGTGATAACAAAAAATTACATTTACTCACATTAGCAGGAGTTCCCTTACTGTATTCACGAATTAAAGACTGTGGCTTATTACATCTTTACTCTGAAAATGAACAAGTAATATTTAACTTATTCACAGGTGAAAACCGAGAAAATGCCAAAACCTTAATTAGAAACTATTGCGAACCATCTAATTTTGCTAATTTGCGAGCCATAGCATAGTAAATAATAGATATTCTTTGCGCTCTTACTCTGTGCCTCTGCGCCTCTGCGTGAAAAAATCTTTATCCAAATAAAACAGAGTATCTGTTACCAAAATCAATTCTCAAATTAGATCCTAACACTCACCGAAAATCCTCACAATTTATAACCCCTCCCCCCAACTACAACGAAAATGCTACAATCTACACCATGCTAGGGGTGCTTGGGAAAACAAGCTGAGATCAAACCCTTAACACCTGAGTCTGGGTAATACCAGCGGAGGGAAGCTGTTTATTTGAGGATTGTAATATGCGGACAGAATGGGTAGCCAAGCGACGTGGACAAAAAAACGTATCGCAAATGCACTACGCTCGTCAGGGTGTAATCACCGAAGAAATGCAATACGTAGCCAAGCGGGAAAATCTGCCTGCTGAACTTATCCGCGCCGAAGTGGCACGGGGACGGATGATTATCCCCGCGAATATTAATCACACTAATTTAGAACCGATGGCCATTGGTATCGCTTCTAGATGTAAAGTTAACGCCAATATTGGCGCTTCTCCTAACTTTTCCAACCTTCAGGAAGAAGTTGATAAACTCAACCTGGCGGTAAAATACGGTGCTGATACCGTGATGGATTTGTCCACAGGTGGTGGTAATTTAGATGAAATTCGTACCGCAATTATCAACGCTTCACCTGTTCCCATTGGTACTGTTCCAGTTTACCAAGCGTTGGAAAGCGTTCACGGCACTATCGAAAATCTCACCGCTGACGACTTTCTCCACATCATCGAAAAACACGCCCAGCAAGGGGTAGACTATCAAACTATCCACGCGGGAATTTTGATTGAACATCTACCTTTAGTCAGAAACCGGATTACAGGGATTGTTTCTCGCGGGGGCGGAATTTTGGCGCGGTGGATGTTGCATCACCACAAACAAAACCCCCTGTATACCCATTTCAACGACATCATTGAGATTTTCAAAAGATATGATGTTTCTTTCAGTTTGGGCGACTCCCTGCGCCCTGGATGTACCCATGATGCGTCCGATGAAGCTCAGTTAGCGGAACTGAAAACACTAGGACAACTCACCCGTCGCGCCTGGGAAGATGATATCCAGGTAATGGTAGAAGGTCCCGGTCACGTACCTATGGATCAAATTGAGTTCAATGTCCGTAAGCAAATGGAAGAGTGTTCGGAAGCTCCTTTCTATGTTCTCGGTCCTTTGGTGACTGATATTGCTCCTGGTTACGACCATATTACCTCAGCGATTGGGGCAGCTATGGCGGGTTGGTACGGAACTGCGATGTTGTGTTATGTGACTCCTAAAGAACATTTAGGTTTACCTGATGCTGAAGATGTCCGCAATGGTTTAATTGCGTATAAAATCGCGGCTCATGCTGCGGATATTGCTAGACATCGCCCTGGTGCTAGAGATAGGGATGATGAACTTTCTAAAGCGCGATATAATTTTGATTGGAATCGTCAATTTGAGTTATCTTTAGACCCAGAAAGAGCAAAGGAATATCACGATGAAACTTTACCAGCAGATATTTATAAAACTGCTGAGTTCTGTTCTATGTGTGGTCCTAAATTCTGTCCAATGCAGACTAAGGTTGATGCTGATGCTTTGACTGAGTTGGAGAAGTTTTTGGCTAAAGAACCTGTAGCACAAGGTTAAGCACTAAATAACAAGATCCCTGACTTCTCCAAGAAGTCAGGGATCTGAGAACATCAAAATTAAACCCTAAAAATCCATGAGTGAACAAATTAAATGGACTGCTGAAGCTGAAGTTAAACTCAAAGATATTCCTTTTTTTGTGCGTCCTTTTGCTCGTAAAAAAATTGAAAATTATGCTCAAGAGAATAGTATATTTCTAATCACTTTTGAAGTTTATGAACAGGCTAAAAAACTATTTAATAAGAATTATAATAGTTAATTAATATTATTTTAGGTGATTTGTTAGATCGTCATTTTTACAAGATGCAGAAACGCTATTTTAGAAAAAACACCAAGTTGAATTTCTAATGTATGTCTGAGTGCTGCATCTACTAAAGACATTTCTGATCAAAAACCAATAACTTTATCAATTTCCGTATCTAAAACAGTTGCTAGATTGTCTGTCATAATCACAGAATCAGTAATTAATCCTGTTTGTTTTCCTTCTGGTGTTGCTATATTCACAAATACTCTGCTAGGGTGTCCAGCACGGGAAACATTGCTGGTAATCATAGCTATAATAGTTTGCGATAAACCAGTACCAACAGATGGCTTATTTGTTGGTTTCCACACCCGCCCAGAACTGATAGCGTAGCGTGGCGCAAGCCATAGTTCAGGGCTAATAACCAAAGTCTACTGAAGTAGACTAAATATTTTCGGGATATTTAGTCATCTTTAGATGACTTTGGCTATGAGACTGGGAATTCATTCCCAGTCGGGACATCGGTTTTACGTTAAGTTGACACCAATGAGCAGTGCTAAACCTCTACGAAAAAATCTGTATTGGAATTTTATTGAATTTGTATAAGAAGTGCGATTATGGCGATCAGAGAGTTATTTGAGATAAAGTAATTATTTAACGACTATTACTAATTTCCACAATCATTTCTCCTTGCTGTAATTGTTCCAAAGCATCAGGTAAAGTAATTGTCAGAAGTTGACGCAAATTGCGATTAGTAACATTCCCACAAGTTAACCAAAGGATTTGAGGGGGTATTCCTAACCGACAAACCAAATCAACAAAATCACTGTCTTTCGTCATGATGATGACATTAGCGATTTTTGCAGATTCAAAAATTTCTATATCTTTAGCATCACGTAAACCAATATCTCTTAATGAAAATGCTTCTATAGCAAAAGTATTTGTTATCCAACTTGCTAATGTCGGGGGTAATTGTGCATCAATCCAAATTTTCATGCTGTCAACCGCACAAAATCAGTCCGTCGTGCAGCAAACACAAGACAAGCTTGGATATCTTCTAGTTCTAAATCAGGAAAGTCTTCTAAAATTTCGCTAACGCTGACATTTTCGGCTAACATTTCTAAAATGTCACTGACTCTAATTCTCATTCCGCGGATGCAAGGACGACCACCACATTGACCAGGAATTTGCGTAATCCGATTTAATAATTCGTTCATTGAGTTAATTAGTGATTAGAATAAAGAATATTGTACCATAATTTTTGATATAATTAAATGACTCGACAATCTCATGATCAATTTGCCAAAGAATATCTAGAGGAATTATTAACACCTCTAGGAACAATTAAAAAAAGCGAAAAGGTTAAAAGTGAAGTTCAAGAAATTGATGTTTGGTTTGAACCATTTTCTGATCAAAATCAGGAAAATCTCCCTTTGGGTTTATTAGGGAAGATGGCAAAAACTCAATGTTTATTTGAGCCTTTTCGCAATCCACCCTCTGAAATAGAAATTCGTAGTTGTTTACTTAAACTATATGCTGTTCATGGTGATGTAGTCAGGAAAGCAAAACGCGAAAACAAAAATATTGCTGAATCAGATTTACCGATTTTATGGATTTTAACACCAACTTTTTCATCTCGGATGATTACCGGATTAGGTGCAACTGAAATTGCAGAAGATTGGGTTCAAGGTGTTTATTTTCTGCCGAATATCCTGAAAACTGCAATAGTCGTTATTCATCAATTACCAGAAAATGAGGATACGTTATGGTTGAGAGTTTTGGGGAAAGGAGGAACACAAAAAAGAGCAGTGGAGGAGTTAACTGAATTACCAGAGAATAACCCTTTTCGAGAGAATTTGTTAGAAATTTTAGCAGACTGGCGCAAGAATTTAGAATTGAGAGATAATTTAAGTAGGGAAGAAGAGGAAGTAATTATGAACTTATCACCGGCTTATTTACAACAAATAGAAGACTGGAAGCAAGAAGGAAAGCAAGAAGGAAAAGAGGAAGAACGATTTTCTTTGATAACTTCTCTTCTGGAAGGGCGTTTTGGCAGTTTGGATGCTGAGTTATCTGGTTTGGTGGAAAAGATTGCTAACATTCCGATTTCTGAACGCACTCAATTACTTCTTTCTTTGGGTAATTTATCCCGTGAGGAATTGTTACAAAGATTGAGTAATAAGGAAGTTTAGGTTAGTATATTTTTTGGCAGTTTGAGGAGGTTTCCCAAACTGCTGATGCGTTGAGTAATTTTTAATCCTGTTTGTTAAATTTGTGAGAATAGATGAGATTGAGCAATTCTAATAATGCATTAAACGGAATACAACAGTCTCTAAATCTTGGAGTTGTAGAGGCACAAATTAGTGAACTAAAATTACTACCCCTAACAGAAGGATTCCAACTACAATATACCCATCCTCACGGACAAATTTATCAAGGTAATTCGCTAGATTGGCTGGCATCTCTTGATTCAGAAAGCGTTGATCTAGTTTTTGCTGACCCACCTTATAACATTAAAAAAGCTGAATGGGATAATTTTGAGAACCAAGAACAATATATCGAGTGGTCAATTCAATGGATTAGTCAAGCTTCACGTATTCTCAAGTCTACTGGATCTCTTTACGTTTGTGGTTTTTCCGAAATCTTAGCTGATTTAAAATATTCAGTATCCAAATATTTCAAAAATTGTCGTTGGTTAATTTGGCACTATAAAAACAAGGCTAATTTAGGTAGTGATTGGGGACGATCACATGAAAGTATTATTCATTTTCGTAAATCAGATCAAGCGAAAATTAATATTGACGATGTGCGAATTCCTTATGGCGCACATACATTAAAGTATCCCTCTCATCCCCAAGCAGAAACAAGTGCTTATGGAAAAGGTAAAACTAAAAAACATAATAACTGGACACCTAACCCAAAAGGTGCAAAACCTAAAGATGTAATAGAAATTCCTACTACTTGTAACGGGATGGATGAAACAACACCTCATCCAACTCAAAAGCCAGAAGAATTATTAAGAAAATTTGTTCTTGCATCATCTCACGAAGGAGATTTGATTATTGATCCATTTTCAGGATCGGGAACAACTATTGTAGTTGCAGAACAACTTAACCGTCGTTGGATGGGATGTGATCCTGACGGGATGACAAAAATGGTTAAGATGCAGACAGAATAAGCCTCATAGCTCTCTCACCCTGTTGATAATAC